>NZ_JBNNVQ010000090.1:0-24590 GCF_050280625.1 Pseudomonas sp. NPDC089569 | reverse complement strand
CACGGCGGTAACAGGGGTTCGAGTCCCCTAGGGGACGCCAATTGCGGGAATAGCTCAGTTGGTAGAGCACGACCTTGCCAAGGTCGGGGTCGCGAGTTCGAGTCTCGTTTCCCGCTCCATATTTAACGAAAACGCCGCTCATTGAGCGGCGTTTTCGTTTGCGTCCGATTTACAGCCAGCGTTGAAAAAAAGGCCCGTCAGTTTGACTGAGCGGGCCTTTTGCATTTCAGGTGGCTTACATCGACAGGATCAATCGGCCGGCAAACAGAATCAGGATCACGCCCATACTGCGTTCGAACCAGTGTCCCAGGCGCAAAAACAGCAACCGCACCCTTGGGCTGGAAAAAAACAACGCAACGATCACGAACCACAGGGCATTCACACTGCACATCCAGACACCGTACAGCGCCTGGATTTTCAGCGGGGTCGTGGTACTGATGAGGGTGGTGAAGATCGCCAGAAAAAACAAAGTGGCCTTGGGGTTGGTGGCATTGGTCAGAAAACCCGTGGTGAATGCTTTGAGTCGTGTTTGTTCCGCAATCGGTTCATCAGTGGTTTTGTCACCCTCAAGCATCGTTTTTGGCTGACTGCGAATCAGGCCAAGACCCAGGTAAAGGATGTAGGCACCGCCCACGACTTTGGCCACCGTTAGCAGCCAGGGCAGGGCGTGCATCAATGCACCTACGCCCAGCAGGGTATAGAGCACATGTACGGAGATGCCCGCACCGATGCCCAGCGCCGTGCAGATGCCCACCCACCTGCCGAAGCGCACGCTCTGGCGGATCGTCACGGCAAAGTCCGGTCCGGGGGCGACCACGGCCAGAAAGTGGATCGTCGCCAGTGCCAGAAACTCGCCCAGATAATTTGAAGACATCTCAACTCCAGAAGGTCAGGGGGGCTGCGGTGCCGCGATAGCCGACAAAAAATGAAAGGCTCAAGCGTGGATCGGCCACGCCCGCAGTCACCGAATGCATGCGGCGTGAATTGAACATGACGAAGTCCCCGGGCTCGGGACGAACTTCCAGGGTCGGGGCACCGAGCAGGGCCGGGTCTATGCCGTAGCTGTCGCCGCGCATTTCGTCGAACTGTTCCGGGGAAATGTCGTGCTCCCAGATCTGCAGGGCCCCGCCTTCAGCGGGCATGTTCAGATAGACATTGCAGGCGAACTGAGCTTCCAGGCTCCGGGCTTGAAAACTGTCGGGGGCGTCCTTGGCAAAAATGTCGTGATGAGCGAGAAAACACACGCCGGGTTTCACCACACGGGACAAGCCGACATACATCTTGCGACCGTAGAGGTTTTCCAGGTGTGCACCCGCCGGCCAGGATTCGTCGAGCATGCAGCGCAGGGTGTCGACCGGGGATGCATAGGGCGCGCAACGGTTGCGCAGCTCCGCGATGTTGCGGGTGGCGCGTTCGAAGTAGTCCTCGATCAGCAGCGGCCGGTTTTCCGCTTCATAGAACGCCATGCCGATGCGGCCGATGCTCGGTGCGTTGATATAGCCTTCAAAGCCCGGCGCGAGAATCTTGTCGCCGATCTCGATTGCCAGCGATCGGGGTAGCCAGCCTTTGACGCGAATGGCGAGGACTTCTTCGTTGGCCAGCTTTTTTATGCACGTCTCATCGAGACGCTCGACGTCAAGCATCATGTCTCAGGTCCATCTGTCAGAGAGTCAACGAAGCCTGCGAATGCAGGCTCAGCGGGTCAGTCCACGTGGTAGTGGACGGACAACGTGCCTTTCTTCTGCGAAAGGGATTGGATGGTGACCGAGCCCAGATCCTTCAGGCTGCGTACATGGGTGCCACCACAACCGTAGGCGGGCAGTTCTCCGAAACCGATCTCCCGGAGGCCCTCACGCAGCGACGTGAGGCGCGGAAAGTCTTGGGCAATCCACTGCTCGAGGCCTTGCTGCAACGTGTGTACTTCAACGTCTTGTGCGGATTCCGCGGGTTTGAATTGCACGCGTCCTTCGCCAGGCCAGTGATGGGCCTTGATCGGCATCCAGCCCATGGCCTGGATGAAATGCCCGATCAGGTGACCGGCCGAATGCATGCGTGAATTGAACCGGCGATGCTGCTCGTCGATCCGGATCCGGGTCATGCCCTTTTTTGCCGGGCGGTCGACGAAGTGGATGATCCGGTCCGGCTCCTGGATCACGCGCAGTACCCGGCTTTCGCCGATCCAGCCGGTATCGCAGGGTTGTCCGCCGCCCTGGGGGTGAAACAGCGTTGCGCGCAAGACCACGGCGAATTCGTTCTCGTGGGGGGCACATTCCAGGACTTCCACATCAGCCATGAGGTCATCACTGTGGAAAAAGAGGCGAAGCGTCATGTTTCAGGCTCGAATTAATGTTTCCATTTTCATTATATGGAGCGTGTAATGGCGTGATAATCCGTTCAAACATCAAAGGACTGTTGCGTTGTGAGCATAAATCTTCCCCTGCCGCTGCTGGGTGAAATGGCGATCTTCGTCAAGGTCGTCGAGACCGGCAGCTTCTCCGAAGCGGCTCGCCAACTGGGCTCTTCGCCTTCGGCAGTCAGTCGCAGCATTTCGCGGCTGGAGAAGGCCCTGGCCACGCGCCTGTTGCAACGAACCACACGCAAGCTGCGCCTGAGCGATGGTGGCGAAGAGGTATTCAAGCGGTGCCAGGAGATGGTCAATGCCGCCCGGTCCGTGATGGAAATCAGTGGCCAGTTCACCGATGAACCCGAAGGTCTGGTGCGTATCAGCGTGCCCAAAGCGGTGGGCCGAATCGTGATCCATCCGCACATGCCGGAGTTTTTGCGTCGTTATCCCAAAGTGGATGTCGAGCTGTTGCTTGAGGATCGCCAGGTGGACTTGATCGATGATCACGTCGATCTGGCGATCCGCATCACCGATCGGCCGCCCGCCGGGCTGGTGGGGCGTCAACTACTGAGGATCGACCATCTGCTCTGCGCGACACCGCAGTATCTGGCTGAACACGGAACGCCGACTCACCCCCATGACTTGCTCAACCACAGCTGTATTTACCTGGGCGAAACCCCGAGCGATGCGCGCTGGAAATTCAAGAAAGGCAGCAAGACCGTGACGGTCGGTGTGCGCGGACGATATGCCGCCAATCATACGGGCGTGCGTTTTGGTGCCGTATTGCAGCACATCGGCATTGGCAGTCTGCCGTATTTCACGGCGCGCAGAGCCCTGGAGAAGGGGTTGATGGTGCAAGTACTGCCGGACTGGACCTTCCTGGCGTCCTATCACGGAGGCGCCTGGTTGCTGCATTCACCCACGCGTTACCTGCCCCCCAAGCTCAGGGTGCTGATTGATTACCTGGTGGAGTGTCTGGAGAAGGAGCCGACGTTGGGCAAGCCAGGGCCATCGGGTAATCCGGCTGTCGCAGTGTCGGAGTATGAGTTGCCCGAGAGTGATGGGTTGTTCTGAAAGGCCCTAACGTGTCGTTTAGCCGGCCATACGCGTTTTCGTTAACCATCAACGCGAGCAGGCTCGATCCTGCAGGTTAAGCACGATGACGCGGTACCGACTGTTATACCGCAGCGTCTGCGTCACTGTAGGAGCCAGGCTTGCCGGCGAAGAACGATGACGCGGTTCTGACAGATGCACCACGCTGTCTTGGTTCGCGGGCAAGCCTCGCTCCTACGGTCAATCGCAAGCGGGTACAAAAAAAAGGCCCGCATGTCCAACATGCGGGCCTTTTTGCATCAGGTCTTTCAGATCAGTGCTTGCTGTCCTGGTTCGACAGCGACAGCAGCTGTTTTTCCTGATTCCAGTCGAACGGTTCGTCGTTCTGTTCGGCTTCGAATCGGCGCTCTTCCAATGCCTGGTACAGGTCGATCTCCTCATCGGGCATGAAGTGCAGGCAGTCGCCGCCGAAGTACCACAGCAGGTCGCGCGGAACCAGGTGGCTGATCTGCGGATAACGGTTGATCACCTGGCAGAGGATGTCCTGGCCCAGGTACTGGCTTTCGATGGGATCGACCGGCAGCATGGCCCGCAGTTCGTCGAAGCGCTCCAGGAACAAGGCATGGCTTTCTTCGGGAACCTGGTCGGCCTCACCCACGGCGACCAGAATGCTGCGCAGGTGGTCGAGCAAAACGAGATGATCGGCAACGATGTTGGACACGAGATAAGTCCTCAAGAGCAAAACGGGCGCGGAGTATAAAGCCCCAGCGCCCATTTTCCCATGACAGCGAGCGCTGGGTGGAGCGCTCGAGGTGACGGCCTGATCAGCGGATCTTTCCTTCGGCCAATGCCAGCTGCGCCTTATCGAAATCATCGACGTCGATCACCTTGCGCCGAGCCGCCTCGGCCTGGCGCAGCGTGTGTGCCTCGACCGGCTGCAACACGCCCGCTTCGAGTGCAGCATCGATGACAGGTTCGCCGGCGGCCGGTTTGAGCTGACCGCTCTTGAGCGCTACATGCAGTTTCTTTTGCAGGGGTTGCGCAGCATTCAACAGATCGCAGGCATGCTGCAGGGCGCCGACCGGGTCGTCGCTCGATTGCGGGCGATAGCAGCCCTGGAGCATTTCTTCCAGGGCCGGATCGCCCTTGGCGCGACCGATCACTGCCGCTACCGCCGCGGCGAGCTTGTCCGACGGCCCTTTGTGGCGGCGTCCGAACGGGAACACGATCAACCGCAACAGGCATGCCAGCACCTTGTTGGGGAAGTTTTGCAGTAACTCATCCATGGCCCGTTCAGCCTGGCCAAGGCTTTCTTCCATGGCCCAGGCAAAGAGCGGTTCCATGTATTGCGGCGCGTCGAGGTCGTTGTAGCGCTTGAGCGCCGCGCTGGCCAGGTACATGTTGCCGAGCACGTCACCCAGTCGTGCCGACAGGCGTTCGCGGCGTTTCAGCTCACCTCCCAGCAGCATCATGCAGAGATCGGCCAGCAGCGCGAACGCGGCGGCCTGGCGGTTCAGGGCACGGAAGTAACCTTGGCTGAGCTTGTCGCCCGGAACCTGTTCCAGATGACCGAAACCCAGGTTCAGCACCAGTGTGCTGGCGGCGTTACCCACGGCAAATCCGATGTGCTTGAGCAACAGCTCATCGAATTCCTTCAGTGCCTGATCCTTGTCCTCGCGCACGGCCAGCGCCATTTCCTTGAGTACGAAAGGATGGCAGCGAATCGCTCCCTGGCCGAAGATCATCAGGTTGCGCGAGAGAATATTCGCGCCCTCGACGGTGATGCAGATTGGCGCGCCATTCCACATGCGCCCGAGATAATTCTTCGGCCCCATGATGATCGCTTTGCCACCGTGAACATCCATCGCGTGGGTAATGCACTCGCGACCACGCTCAGTGAGGTGATACTTGAGAATCGCCGACAGCACCGACGGTTTTTCGCCAAGGTCCACGGCGTTGGTGGTCAGCATCCGCGCGGCATCCATCATCCAGGTGTTGCCACCGATGCGGGCCATGGCTTCCTGAATGCCTTCGAAGGCTGCAATCGGCACATTGAACTGCTGACGAATCTGACCGTACTGACCGGTCACCAGGCTGGTGAACTTGGCCATGCCCGCGCCCACCGCCGGCAGGGAAATCGAGCGGCCTACCGACAGGCAGTTCATCAGCATCATCCAGCCCTTGCCGAGCATTTCCTGGCCGCCGATCAGGAAGTCCAGCGGGATGAATACGTCCTTGCCGGCGTTCGGGCCGTTCATGAATGCGGCGCCCAGCGGCAGGTGACGACGGCCGATTTCAACGCCCTCGATATGGGTTGGAACCAGTGCCAGGCTGATGCCCAGGTCTTCCTCTTCACCGAGCAGGTGATCCGGGTCGTAAGCCTTGAATGCCAGGCCGAGCAGGGTGGCCACCGGGCCCAGGGTGATGTAGCGCTTTTCCCAGTTCAGGCGTAGCCCCAGGGTTTCCTTGCCTTCCCACTCGCCTTTGCAGACCACCCCGGTATCGGGCATGCCGCCAGCGTCGGAGCCGGCCAGCGGCCCGGTCAGGGCGAAACAGGGGATTTCGTCGCCGCGCGCCAGGCGTGGCAGGTAATGATTGCGTTGTTCATCGGTGCCGTAATGCAGCAGCAATTCGGCCGGGCCGAGGGAGTTGGGGACCATCACTGTAGAGGCGAGGTCGCCACTGTGGCTGGCCAGTTTCATCGCCACTTGCGAGTGGGCGTAGGCTGAAAAGCCCTTGCCGCCGTACTCCCTGGGAATGATCAGGGCGAAAAAGCCGTTGTCTTTGATGAACGTCCAGGCTTCGGCCGGCAAATCCATGGTTTGGCCAAGCTGCCAGTCGCTAACCATGGCACAGAGTTCTTCGGTCGGACCGTCGATGAAGGCCTGTTCCTCTTCGCTCAATTGCGCTTTTGGATAGGCCAGCAACTTGTTCCAGTCCGGGCGCCCGCTGAACAGTTCACCGTCCCACCACACGGTACCGGCTTCAATGGCGTCGCGTTCGGTTTGCGACATGGGCGGCAGGGTTTTGCGCAGCCAGTCGAGCATCGGCGCGCTGAAGAGTTTGCGACGCAGGTCAGGCAAAAGCAGCGGTGCCGCCGTCGCGGCGATCAACACCCAGAAAATCAGCAGCAGCCAGCCCGGCGCGCGGCTGAAAACGCCCATGGCCAGTACGTAGACAGCTACGATGCCCAGGGCAGGCAGGGGCGCGATACGACGGTGGGCTAAATAGGCTATCCCGACAACCAGAACCAATATCCACAACAGCAGCATATTTAATCCTCCGTGAAACCAGGGCGAACCAACCCACAGAGCTTAGACGGCCTCGGCAAAACGGGAAGGTCGGCGCGAAGTGTATGAAAACTCGGGAAACCCTGAATCAAGTGGGCGGCAAAGAGGTCATATTTGGCCGAAACGTCGTTATCTCGGAACTGAGCGACTCGCTAGACTCGGGGCTCGCCAAGGAGATTGCCCTCATGCACGAGTATCTGAGTCCCGGTCGCTTCATCGATAGTGACCACCCCTCGGTGGTGGAGTTCGCCGAAAAACATCGTGGCCACAGTCGCGACCCGGTCGAGCAGGCGATTGGACTCTACTACGCCGTGCGCGAGGCGGTGCGTTACAACCCGTACACCTTCAGCCGCGATCCGCAGACCCTGCGCGGCAGTCATGCGCTGGCGACCGGTGAGAGTTATTGCGTGCCCAAGGCCACGCTGCTGGCCGGTTGCGCACGACATTGCGCGATTCCCGCACGGATCGGCCTGGCGGATGTGCGCAATCATTTGTCGACGCCGCGCCTGCTCGAATTGCTCAGGAGCGATGTGTTCGCCATGCACGGCTATACCGAGCTGTATCTGAACGGGCGCTGGGTCAAGGCCACGCCGGCGTTCAACCAGGGTTTGTGCGATCTGTTCAATGTCGCTCCACTGGATTTCGACGGGATCAACGACAGCGTCTTCCATCCCTTCAATCGCGATGGCGAGCCATTGATGGAGTACCTGACGGATCACGGGCAGTTTGTCGACGTGCCCGAAGCGTTCTTCTTCGAGCATCTGCAACAGTGCTACCCGCACCTGTTTGGCGAGCAACTGCAACCGCTGCAGGGCGATATGCAGAGCGATTTGAGTCGCGCCTGATCCGGCGTATGCTGCCTGCGCATTCATCAATGGAGAGGCGGTCATGCTGAAGATCTGGGGTCGGAAAAACTCATCGAATGTCAGAAAGCCGTTGTGGGCAGCCCAGGAGCTGGGCCTGGCGTATGAAGCCATCGATGCAGGCGGTGCCTTTGGTGTGGTCGATACGCCCGAGTACCGCGCCATGAACCCCAATGGCCGCGTGCCGGTGATTGAAGATGACGGTTTCGTGTTGTGGGAGTCCAATGCCATCGTTCGTTACCTGATGGCAAAACATGCCGCCAATACCGCCTGGTATCCGACAGATCTGCAAGCGCGGGCCATCGCCGACAAGTGGATGGACTGGACCACCTCCAGTTTCGCCGGCCCGTTCCGCACCGTGTTCTGGGGCGTCTTGCGCACGCCAGCAGACCAGCAGGACTGGCCCGCCATCAAGGCTGCGATCAAGGAATGCGAGGCGTTGTTGACGATGGCCGATCAAGCGCTGGCCGGCCCACCTTATCTGTCGGGCAACGAGATCGGCATGGGCGACATTCCCCTGGGCAGTTTTATTTATGCCTGGTTCGAGATGCCCATCGAGCGCACGCCGATGCCACATCTGGAGGCCTGGTATGCACGGCTGAAAGAGCGTCCGGCATACCGCAAGGCAGTCATGACCGCGTTGACTTAATACTCACTATCGACACACTTGACTGTACTTGTGCGGCGGCGACAAGCACCATTGCGCTATTGCGCAGCGGTTGCATTGTTCGCCGCCCGACCTTACTTACTCCTTTCTTTCCTTCTTGGTGCGTAAATCCGATATGAGTTCCGCTCTGTCCATCCGGCAGCTAACCAAAACCTACGGCAACGGTTTCCAGGCCCTGAGTGGTATCGATCTGGACGTCGCCGAGGGTGACTTCTTCGCCTTGCTCGGCCCGAACGGTGCCGGCAAATCCACGACTATCGGCATTCTTTCGACCCTGGTGAACAAGACCAGTGGCACGGTCAATATTTTCGGCCACGACCTGGACAAGAACCCCGCGGCGCTCAAGCGCTCCATCGGCGTGGTGCCCCAGGAGTTCAATTTCAACCAGTTTGAAAAGACCTTCGATATCGTCGTGACCCAGGCCGGTTACTACGGCATTCCGGCGAAAGTCGCCAAGGAACGCGCCGAGATGTACCTGACCCAACTCGGCCTGTGGGATAAGCGTGATGTTCCGTCGCGTTCGTTGTCCGGCGGCATGAAGCGTCGATTGATGATCGCCCGCGCGCTGGTCCACGAACCGCGCCTGTTGATTCTCGACGAGCCGACCGCTGGCGTGGACATCGAATTGCGCCGCTCGATGTGGACCTTTCTCACGGAGCTGAACAAGAAAGGCATCACCATCATCCTCACCACGCATTATCTGGAAGAGGCCGAGCAGCTGTGCCGTAACATCGGCATCATCGACCACGGCACCATCGTCGAAAACACCAGCATGAAGCAGTTGCTCAGCCAGTTGCATGTCGAAACCTTCCTGCTGGATTTGAAAAACAGCGTGAGCGTGGCGCCACAACTGATCGGCTATCCGTCGCGCCTGCTCGATGCACACACCCTGGAAGTCCAGGTGGACAAAAGCACCGGCATCACTGCGCTGTTCACTCAGCTGGCTGATCAGCGCATCGAAGTGCTGAGCCTGCGTAACAAAACCAATCGCCTCGAGGAGTTGTTCGTGTCCCTGGTGGAGAAAAATCTGTCGAAGGTGGCGGTATGAGTTCCGAGTTGCGCCCCAATCTCGTCGCCCTCAATACCATCGTCTACCGTGAAATCCGGCGGTTCACCCGGATCTGGCCGCAGACCCTGCTGCCGCCGGCCATCACCATGGTCCTGTACTTTGTGATCTTCGGTAACCTGATCGGTCGGCAGATCGGCGACATGGGTGGCTTCACGTACATGGAGTACATCGTGCCGGGACTGATCATGATGTCGGTGATCACCAACTCCTACGGCAACGTGGTATCGAGTTTCTTCGGCAGCAAGTTCCAGCGCTCCATCGAAGAGTTGATGGTGTCGCCGGTCTCGCCGCACACGATTCTGATTGGCTACACCCTCGGCGGCGTGTTGCGCGGCTTGATGGTGGGGATCATCGTGACGTTGCTGTCGCTGTTCTTCACCCATCTGCAGGTGCATCACCTGGGCGTGACCCTGGTGGTGGTCGTGATGACGGCGACGATCTTCTCGCTGCTGGGCTTCATCAACGCCGTGTTTGCACGTAATTTCGATGACATCTCGATCATCCCGACGTTCGTGCTGACACCCTTGACCTACCTTGGCGGGGTTTTCTACTCCATCACACTGTTGCCGCCATTCTGGCAAACCGTGTCCCTGGCCAACCCGGTACTGCACATGGTCAACGCATTCCGGTACGGGATTCTGGGCGTGTCGGATATCCAGATCAGCGTGGCGATCGCCTTCATGCTGGTGGCGACCGTGATTCTCTACATCGGTTGTGCACGGTTGCTGGTCAGCGGGCGCGGGATGCGCACCTGACCACCGTCGCTCCCACAAAGATGCAAAAAAACGGCCTCCCTGATGGAGGCCGTTTTGCATTCTACCTGCGGCTCTGCTTGCGCCGCTTCCATTGCCGCGCCACCCACCAGCGCCAGTACATCATGACCAGGCAATAGGCCAGCGCCCCCAGCACCAATCCCGTTACCACCGAACCCAGCAAAAACGGCTGCCACAGGGTCGAGATTTCGCCGGTGATCCATTCCCACGTCAATTCATCGGGCAATTGCCGGGCGGGGATGCTCATCAGCCAGGCACCGGCCTGGTAGGTGCAGAAAAACACGGCGGGCATGGTGATCGGGTTGGTCAACCAGACCAGGCTGACCGCAATCGGCATGTTGCCGCGCACGACAATGGCGAGGACAGCGGCCACCAGCATCTGAAATGGGATCGGCAGGAACGCTGCGAACAGACCAATCGCCATGGCCCGGGCAACGGAATGACGGTTGAGGTGCCAGAGGTTCGGGTCATGCAGCAGCGATCCGAGAAAGCGTAAGGATTTGTGTTCCCTGATGCTGGTCGGGTCGGGCATGTAACGTTTGAATAAGCGCCGGGGCATAAGGCTTCTCGGTCGGTCAAGGCGGCAAGTATGTCTCGATTCTATGAGGTGCCCATTCAGACTTTGTGACAAATGATAACGATAGCCGCGCTGCGCACCGACTATGCCTAGAGGCGGAACTCTCAAGGATGAGTGTATGCGCACAGGGATGGTGGCGTTGGCGCTGGGGTTGCTGGCCCTGCGTTTTTTACCGGCTTTGCCGCCGGTCGGGTTGTGGTTATCGATGCCCGTGCTGGGTTTGATGTTGCTGCCGTACCGGACTTATCCGCTGGCGTTTTTCCTGTTCGGTCTGAGTTGGGCCTGCATGCAGGCTCACTGGGCACTGGAGGATCGCCTGCCGACGGCCCTCGATGGGGAGACACGTTGGATAGAAGGGCGTGTGGTGGGATTGCCGCAGGTCAGTGACGCCGTCGTGCGTTTTGAGTTGGCAGACGCCAGGTCCCGCCATGGGAAACTGCCGTCACTCATGCGTCTGTCCTGGTATGGCGGGCCGCCCGTCAATAGCGGCGAGCGCTGGCGAGTCGCGGTCAAGTTGAAACGTCCTGCCGGATTGCTCAATCCGCATGCTTTCGATTATGACGCCTGGCTGTTGGCGCAACGCATTGGCGCGACCGCGACGGTCAAGGACGGTGAGCGACTCGCAGAGGCGCGATGGGCGTGGCGTGACGGCTTTCGCCAAAGGCTTCAAGCGGTTGATGCCCAGGGTCGGACAGGTGCGCTGGCTGCCCTGGTGCTGGGGGATGGTGCCGGGCTCGGTCGCGAAGACTGGCAGGTACTGCAGGACACCGGCACTGTGCATCTGCTGGTGATTTCCGGGCAGCACATCGGGTTGTTGGCAGGCATGGTTTACCTGTTGGTTGCCGGTCTCGCCCGTTATGGTCTGTGGCCAGGGCGCCTGCCGTGGTTACCCTGGGCCTGCGGCCTGGCCTTCTCGGCAGCCCTGGGATACGGGTTGTTGGCCGGTTTCGAGGTGCCGGTGCGCCGTGCCTGCCTGATGATCGGCCTGGTGCTGTTATGGCGCCTGCGTTTTCGCCACCTTGGCGCCTGGTGGCCGTTGTTGCTGGCGCTCAATGGTGTCCTGCTGCTGGACCCGCTGGCCGGCCTGCAACCGGGGTTCTGGTTGTCATTTGCGGCCGTGGCGGTGTTGATCTTCACCTTCGGCGGTCGGTTGGGGCCCTGGCGCTGGTGGCAGACATGGACCCGCGCGCAGTGGTTGATTGCAATAGGCTTGTGCCCGTTGCTGCTGGTGTTGGGGTTGCCGATCAGCGTCAGTGGACCGTTGGTCAACCTGCTGGCGGTGCCCTGGATCAGTCTGGTGGTATTGCCTCCGGCACTGCTGGGAACGCTGTTGTTGCCGGTTCCTTATGTGGGAGAAGGCTTGTTGTGGCTGGCGGGCGGATTGCTCGATGGCCTGTTCAGGGGACTGGGGCTCGCGGCGAATCGGATGCCGGCCTGGGTGCCCATGGTCGTTCCCCTGTGGATCTGGGTCATTGCCGCGTTGGGTGCCATTGTCTTGTTGCTGCCTGGCGGCGTACCGATGCGTGCGTTGGGGTGGCCCATGCTGCTGTTGCTGGTTTTTCCTCCGCGACCCGAGCTGCCGGAGGGGATCGCCGATGTCAGGCAGCTGGACGTCGGCCAGGGCCTGGCGATACTGGTGCGCACTCGACATCACACGCTGCTGTATGACACTGGTCCGCGTTTCGGTGATTTCGACCTGGGCGAGCGGGTCGTTCTGCCAGCGTTACGCAAATTGGGTGTCAAGGAACTGGACCTGATGTTGATCAGCCATGCCGATGCCGACCATGCCGGCGGCGCCCGAGCGATTGCCCGCGGACTGCCGATCAGGCAAGTGATAAGCGGTGATCCGCTGGCCCTGCCAGTGGAGTTGCACGCCCAGGCTTGTGAAAGTGGCCGGCAATGGATCTGGGATGATTTCCATTTCCAGCTCTGGCAATGGTCATCGGCCGGCGACAGCAATCAGAAATCCTGTGTGCTGCAAATTGAAGCCAAGGGTGAGCGACTGCTGCTGACCGGCGATATCGACAGCCACGCTGAACGCGCCTTGGTCGACAGTTCGTTGGCGGTGCCCACCGATTGGCTGCAAGCGCCGCACCATGGCAGCCGCAGTTCGTCCTCGATGGCGTTGCTCAATGCTTTGCAGCCCAAGGCGGCACTGGTTTCCCGTGGCCAGGGCAACTCGTTCGGTCATCCACATCCGACGGTGATGGCACGCTATCGAAAACGCGGCATGGCCATCTACGACAGTGCCGAGCAGGGTGCCATTCATCTGCAACTGGGGCGTTTCCAGTTGCCGCGGTCGATGCGCCAGGAACGGCGTTTCTGGCGCGATGGGGCGCCCGGGGATTAATCGCCCGCCCGACCGGATGCGACATCACGGACTTCGGTGCGTCCACCCCCTATGTTAGAGTGGCGCACTTTTTCGAGGGGATTGTCACTGTGTGGGAATTGGTCAAATCCGGCGGCTGGATGATGTTGCCGATCATCCTGAGCTCCATCGCGGCAATGGCGATTGTCGCTGAGCGTCTGTGGACACTGCGGGCCAGCCGCGTGACCCCGGAGCACCTGCTTGGGCAAGTCTGGGTCTGGATCAAGGACAAGCAACTCAACAAGGAAAAACTCAAGGAACTGCGCGCCAACTCGCCATTGGGCGAGATTCTGGCTGCCGGCCTTGCCAACTCCAAACATGGTCGCGAGATCATGAAGGAGTGCATCGAAGAGGCCGCTGCCCGGGTCATCCATGAACTGGAGCGCTACATCAACGCGTTGGGCACCATCGCCGCCATGGCGCCGTTGCTGGGCCTGCTGGGTACCGTGTTGGGCATGATCGAAATCTTCAGTTCGTTCATGGGCACCGGCATGACAACCAACGCCGCAGTGCTGGCCGGCGGTATTTCCAAAGCCTTGGTTACCACGGCGTCGGGCCTGATTGTCGGTATCCCGTCGGTGTTCTTCCACCGGTTTCTGCAGCGGCGCATTGACGAGCTTGTCGTGGGCATGGAGCAGGAAGCGATCAAGCTGGTTGAAGTGGTGCAAGGCGACCGTGACGTTGACCTGACCGAGGGCAGAGCGTGAAATTCCGCCGCAAGCAACGGGAGAACGTGGATATCAACCTCGTGTCGTTGATCGACGTGGTGTTTGTCCTGCTGCTGTTTTTCGTGGTGACGACCACCTTTACCCGTGAAACCCAGCTGCGCGTTGAACTGCCGGAAGCGGTCAGTGGCGCATCCGCCGACGACCAGACCCGGCAGCTCGATATCGCCATCAGTGCCGAGGGTGTGTTCTCGGTGAACAACCATGTGTTGCCGAAAGGTGACCTGGCCTCTCTGATGGACGCCTTGCAAAAGGAATCCAATGGCGACACCAGCCGGCCGCTGTCCATCAGCGCCGACGGCAAGACTCAGCATCAATCCGTCATCACCGCCATGGATGCGGCCGGCAAGCTTGGCTTCAGCCATTTGCGCATGACCACCATCGAGGCGGCGCCTTCCGCGCCCTGATGACCATGTCCGATCGATTGCTGGCCGCCTGGTACGCAGGTCATCCGGCCCTCAAGCTGTTGCAGCCACTGGAGTGGTTGTATCGCCGTGTGGTCGTCAGCAAGCGCAAGCGCTTTCTGGCGGGGGAGGGTGAAATCTACCAGCCTCCGGTGCCGCTGATCGTCGTCGGCAACATTACCGTCGGGGGGACCGGCAAGACACCGCTGATTCTGTGGATGATCGAACATTGTCAGCGCAGCGGCCTGCGGGTCGGCGTGGTCAGTCGTGGTTATGGCGCCAAACCGCCGCATTTGCCCTGGCGGGTCGAGGCGGATCAAGGTGCGGACATGGCCGGTGATGAGCCGTTGCTGATCGTCCAGCGTACAGGCGTGCCTTTGATGATCGACCCGGATCGCAGCCGCGCCGTCAAAGCCTTGCTGGCAAGCGAGCCACTGGACCTGATCCTGTCCGATGACGGCATGCAGCATTACCGCCTGGCCCGGGATCTGGAGCTGGTATTGATCGATGCTGCTCGCGGCCTGGGCAACCAGCGCTGCCTGCCGGCCGGGCCGTTGCGTGAGCCGGTCGAGCGCTTGCAGAGTGTCGATGCGGTGCTCTACAACGGCGCCACGGCTGATCGTGACGGCGGCTTTGCCTTTCAATTGCGACCGACGGCGCTGATTCGATTGCGCAATGGCGAACGGCGTCCCCTCGACCACTTTGCGCAAGGCCAGGCGCTGCACGCCGTGGCCGGGATCGGCAACCCGCAACGTTTCTTCAAGACCCTCGAAACGCTACACTGGCAACCAGTCCCGCACGCCTTCGCCGACCATGCCGAATACAGCGCGCAGGCCTTGAATTTCACACCGTCATTGCCGCTGGTGATGACTGAAAAGGACGCGGTGAAGTGCCGTGCCTTCGCCACCGACGATTGGTGGTATCTGGCGGTCGATGCCGTGCCGTCACCAGCCTTCGTGGCCTGGTTCGATACACAGTTGATGCGCCTGTTACCGTCTCGCCTGTTGCCTTAACTCCGTTTTTATCCAGGGAATGTTCATGGACACCAAACTGCTCGATATCCTCGCTTGTCCGGTCTGCAAAGGCCCGCTCAAGCTCAGCGCCGACAAGACCGAGTTGATCAGCAAAGGCGCAGGTCTTGCGTATCCGATTCGCGACGGTATCCCGGTGATGCTCGAAACCGAAGCCCGCACCCTGACGACCGATGAGCGCCTGGACAAATGACCTCAGCCTTTACCGTTGTCATTCCCGCACGCTACGCCTCCACCCGCTTGCCTGGCAAACCGCTGCTGCTGATTGCAGGCAAACCGATGATCCAGCATGTCTGGGAACAGGCGAGCAAAAGCAGCGCGCAGCGTGTCGTGGTCGCCACTGACGATGCGCGCATCGTCGAGGCCTGCAAGGGGTTTGGCGCAGAAGTGGTGCTGACCCGTGAAGATCACAATTCCGGCACCGACCGTCTGGCCGAAGTCGCAGCACAACTGGGCCTGGCACCGGACGCCATCGTGGTCAACGTCCAGGGTGACGAACCCTTGATCCCGCCGAGCGTGATCGATCAGGTCGCCACCAACCTGGCGGTCCATACCGAAGCGCGCATGGCCACGCTGGCCGAGCCTATCGAAGATGTGGATTCCCTGTTCAACCCCAATGTGGTCAAGGTTGTCAGTGACCTCAATGGCCTGGCACTGACCTTCAGTCGCGCCACGTTGCCCTGGGCGCGGGATACCTTCGCCAAAAGTCGTGAACAGCTGCCGCAAGGCGTGCCGTATCGCCGCCACATCGGCATCTATGCCTATCGCGCCGGGTTCCTGAATGACTTCGTCACCTGGGGCCCGTGCTGGCTGGAAAACACCGAATGCCTGGAGCAACTGCGGGCACTCTGGCACGGCGTACGGATTCATGTCGCCGACGCGCTGATCGCACCACCGGCCGGTGTCGATACCGTTGAAGACCTTGAGCGCGTTCGTCGCCTGCTGGAGGTTTGATGCGGGTTTTGTTTGTCTGCCTGGGCAACATCTGTCGCTCACCGACAGCCGAAGGCGTGTTGCGCCACAAGCTGCGCGAAGCAGGACTGGCCGATCAGGTTGAAGTCGCCTCCGCCGGCACCGGTGACTGGCACGTCGGCAAGGCGCCGGACAGGCGCAGCCAGGCGGCGGCAATGCTGCGCGGCTATGACCTGTCAGCCCAGCGTGCCCGGCAAGTGACGCGTGCCGACTTTGCCAGCTACGACCTGATCCTCGCGATGGACAACAGCAACCTGCGCAACCTTCAAGCCATGCAGCCAGTCAAGGGCAAGGCCGAACTCGATCTTTTCCTGCGCCGCTACCAGTCGCCAGTCGATGAAGTGCCGGATCCGTATCACGACAGCGACCAGGGCTTCGAACGGGTACTGGACCTGATCGAGTACGCCACGGATTCACTGATCATCGAGTTGAAGGGACGGTTATGAGTTTGCAGGTGCGATCTCAGGTTTCGCTCAAACCGTACAACAGCTTTGGCGTGGATGTTCAGGCCCGCCTGTTTGCCGAGGCCCACAGCGACGCCGATGTGCGCGAAGCCCTGGCCTACGCACAGGCCAATGACGTACCGCTGCTGGTGATTGGCGGTGGCAGTAACCTGCTGCTGACGGCCGATATCCCTTCACTCGTGTTGCGCATGGCCACACGCGGGATCCGGGTGGTGAGCGACGATGGCAATACAGTGGTGATCGAGGCCGAAGCGGGCGAGCCGTGGCATCCGTTTGTGCAACACACGCTGGTGCAGGGGTTGTCGGGCCTGGAGAACCTCAGCCTGATCCCCGGTACTGTCGGTGCGGCACCGATGCAGAACATCGGTGCCTACGGGGTGGAGATCAAGGATGTATTCGCCGGTCTGACCGCTCTGGACCGTCAGAGTGGCGAGCTGCGGGAGTTCACTCTCGAGCAATGCAACTTCGCTTACCGTGACAGCCTGTTCAAGCAGGAGCCGGGACGTTGGTTGATCCTGCGAGTGCGTTTTACCCTCGAGCGCGCCACGCACCTGCATCTGGAGTATGGGCCGGTGCGCCAGCGCCTGGCCAAGCAGGGTATCGAACATCCGACGGCCAGCGATGTAAGCCAGGTCATTTGCAGCATCCGTAACGAAAAACTTCCGGATCCGGCAGTACTCGGCAATGCCGGCAGCTTCTTCAAGAATCCCCTGGTGCCGGCGGCACTGGTTACGCAACTCAAGGGCCAGTACCCGGATCTGGTGGCTTATGCTCAACCTGACGGACAAATGAAACTGGCCGCCGGCTGGTTGATCGAGCGGGCCGGTTGGAAGGGGTTCCGCGAGGCCGATGCGGGCGTTCATAAATTGCAGGCCCTGGTGCTGGTCAACTATGGCAACGCGACGGGGCTGCAATTGCTCGATTTGGCCCAGCGCATACAGAAAGATATATCGGAGCGTTTCCACGTTGAGCTGGAAATGGAGCCCAACCGATATTGAGGCTACGCTTTCCAGGTCACCCCAAAGCCCTGCACTGAAGAAAAGTGCAGGGCTTTTTTGTTAATCCTGCGTTAACCAAGCGAGCTAACGATAAAGCGCATTAACTCCATCAAAGGCCCGTTGCAGACGCTCCCGTCGGCATAAGAGAGCCTCACTGGCCTGAGCCGATCTGCGTGAAGTCACCACCGGTTTCCCGGCGGCAGATTGCTCGACCCCATAACGTTCATCACTATGCGGGCGTGCCCATGATTACCCTGAAACTCAATGGTCAAGACCATCAACTCGATGTCAGCGAGGACATGCCGCTGCTCTGGGCAATTCGTGACGTGGCCGGTTACAGCGGCACCAAATTCGGTTGCGGATTGGGTCTGTGCGGCGCTTGTACCATCCATATCGAAGGGGCTCCGGCGCGCAGCTGCATCACGCCCATCGGTTTGGTGATCGGGCAGAACGTCACCACCATCGACAACCTGCACGCCGACCCGGTCGGCAAAGTCGTGCAGCAGGCGTGGCTCGATACGGCTGTGGCCCAGTGCGGTTACTGCCAGGGTGGGCAAATCATGTCCGCCACGGCATTGCTCAAGAGCAATCCGAATCCGAGTGACGAACAGATTGAAGAGGCGATGCTCGGCAATATTTGCCGCTGTGGCACCTACAATCGCATCAAGACCGCCATCCGCCAGGCGTCCACCCATCTGAAGGAGGCCAAGGCATGAGTCGCTTACCAACTGATTTTGCCCTGAGCAACCTCAGTCGCCGAGGTTTCCTGAAGGGCGTGGGGGCTGCCGGTGCATTGGTGGTCGCCGCAAGCTGGGGCTGGCAAGACGCATTTGCCGAAGAGAAGGAGAAAAAATTCGGTGCAGAGGGCATGCCCCATGGCTGGGTCGATGATCCGAAGGTGTATGTCAGTATTGCCGCCGATGGCACGGTGATAGTGTTCTGCAATCGTTCGGAAATGGGCCAGGGCGTACGCACCAGCCTGACCATGGTGGTTGCCGATGAGCTTGAGGCGGACTGGGCGCGGGTCAAGGTGAAGCAGGCGCCCGGTGACGAAGTTCGCTTTGGCAACCAGGACACTGACGGCTCGCGCAGCATGCGCCACTGGTATGAGCCGATGCGGCGCTGTGGCGCAGCCGCCCGGGCCATGCTGGAGCAAGCCGCTGCCGAGCGGTGGAAAGTGCCGGTCAGTGAGTGCCGCGCGCAACTGCACAAAGTCATTCACGCAGCGTCCGGTCGTGCGTTCGATTATGGCGATCTGGCTGCTGCTGCCGGCGCTTTGGCCGTGCCGGCGCGAGACAGCTTGCGACTCAAGCAGCCGTCGGAGTTTCGCTACATCGGCAAGGAAGGCAGCAGGGCCATCGACGGTGACGACATCGTCAACGGTCGTGCGGTGTACGGTGCCGACGTGCATTTCGACGGCATGTTGTTCGCCACGATTGCCCGGCCGGCGGTGTATGGCGGCAAGGTGAAGAACTTCGATTCCACGGCGGCCATGAAGGTCCCGGGCGTGGTCAAGGTCGTGCAGATCGAAAGTCGACCACTGCCCTCGGAGTTTCAACCGCTGGGCGGCATCGCCGTCGTGGCAAACAATACCTGGGCGGCGATCAAGGGCCGCGAGGCGCTGAAAATCGAATGGGATGACGGTCCCAATGCCAGCTACGATTCGATCGCTTATCGCAAGGAGCTGGAGGCCGCGTCCCTTAAACCCGGCAAGGTGGTGCGCAATACCGGCAATATCGATGAAGCCATGAGCAGCGCCGACAGTACCCTGGAAGCTTCTTACTACCTGCCGCATTTATCGCAGTCGCCCATGGAGCCCATGGTCGCCATTGCCCGTTACAAGGATGGCGTGTGCGAGGCCTGGGGGCCGAGCCAGGCGCCGCAAGTCACCCGCGAGCGGATCGGCGAGCGCCTGGAGCTGCCCTTCGATAACGTCACCTTCAACGTCACCTTGCTCGGCGGCGGTTTCGGGCGCAAATCCAAACCCGATTTCATTATCGAAGCGGCGATCCTGGCCAAGGAATTCCCCGGCAGGGCGGTGCGGGTGCAATGGACCCGTGAAGACGACATCCATTGCTCCTACTTCCACACGGTGTCGGCCGAATACCTCAAGGCCGGCCTGAACAAGGATGGCCTGCCATCGGGTTGGTTGCACCGCACGGTGGCGCCGAGTATCACCGCGTTGTTTGCGCCGGGCATGAACCATGAGGCGGCGTTCGAGTTGGGCATGGGCTTCACCAACATGGCCTACGCGATCCCCAACGTGCGCCTGGAAAATCCCGAAGCAACGGTGCATACCCGGGTTGGCTGGTATCGCTCGGTGTCGAACATTCCCCACGGTTTTGCGATCCAGAGTTTCGTTGACGAGCTGGCGCACAAGGCCGGTCAGGATCCGCTCAAATACCAGATCAGGTTGCTCGGCCCGGACCGCCAGATCGATCCACGCACCTTGAGTGAGGAGTGGAACTACGGCGAATCCCCCGAGCATTACCCCATCGACACCGCGCGTTTGCGCACGGTGCTGGAGACTGCCGCCAAATCTGCCGGCTGGGGACGAACGCTGCCGAAGGGGCGGGGCCTGGGGTTGGCGGTGCATTACAGCTTCGTGACTTACGTGGCGGCAGTGATCGAGGTGGAAGTCAAAGACGATGGCACTCTGATTGTGCATAAGGCCGATATCGCCGTGGATTGCGGACCGCAAATCAACCCCGAGCGGATTCGCGCCCAGTTCGAGGGGGCCTGCGTCATGGGGTTGGGCAATGCCGTACTGGGCGAGATCAGCTTCAAAGACGGCAAGGTGCAGCAGGACAACTTCCACATGTACGAAGTGGCACGCATGTCGCTGGCACCGAAGGAGGTTGCCGTGCATCTGGTCACGCCGCCGGGCAACGTCCCATTGGGCGGTGTCGGTGAGCCGGGCGTGCCGCCGATAGCGCCGGCACTGTGCAACGCGATCTTCGCCGCCACGGGCAAGCGCATTCGCAATCTGCCGGTTCGTTATCAGTTGCAGGGCTGGCAGCAGGCCGGCGCCTGATGGACAGCGTCGATGTGAATGTCCTGCGCAGCGTGCTGCAGTGGCGTCAAGCCGGCCAGCGCGTGGTGTTGTACAGCGTGATCCAGACCTGGGGCACCGCGCCCCGGGCACCTGGCGCCATGTTGGCCTTGCGTGAAGACGGGGTGGTGATTGGCTCGGTTTCCGGTGGTTGCGTCGAGGATGATCTGATTGCACGGCTGCACGATGGGCGTATGCCGGTCGATGGGCCGCCGGTGCAGTTGATCACCTACGGCGTAACCCGTGAAGAAGCCGCGCGCTTCGGTTTGCCGTGTGGCGGTACCTTGCGCCTGGTCGAGGAGCGGATTGGCGACGAAGCTTGGGTCGCTCAGTTGCTGGCGCGTTGCGATGCTCACCAAATCGTGGCGCGTTCGCTGGATATCACCACCGGGGCTGTTACCTTGCAGCCAGCCGAGAAGTCGGATGTGCTGACGTTCGACGGCCAGGTGCTGCGGGCCATCTACGGTCCGCGTTGGCGCCTGCTGCTGATCGGCGCAGGGCAATTGTCCCGCTACGTCGCCGAGATGGCGCGGCTGCTCGACTTCGAGGTGTTGATCTGTGATCCGCGCAGCGAGTTTGTCTACGGCTGGGAAGAGCAGCACGGCCGGTTTGTCTCCGGCATGCCCGACGAGGCAGTGCTGAGCATCCAGACAGATGAGCGCACGGCGATTGTCGCCCTGACCCACGACCCGCGTCTGGATGATATGGCGCTGCTCACAGCCCTTGAGTCCAGAGCCTTCTATGTCGGTGCGCTGGGATCGCGGGTCAACAGTCAAAAGCGCCGGGACAATCTGGCTCAATTGGGCTTGTCGCAGCAAGCCATCGAGCGCTTGCACGGTCCGATCGGTCTGTCTATCGGCAGCCATAGCCCGGCGGAAATCGCCTTGTCGTTGATGGCCGAGATAGTGGCGGTCAAAAATGGCGTGGTGTTGCAACAGAAAAACCGTTACGGGAGTGCATATGAGTGAACCTATCGGCGTAGTCGTCCTGGCAGCGGGGCAGGGCAGCCGATTTCGACAGCTGGCGGGTGATCAAAAGGACAAGCTGCTGGCGGACTGCACGGGGCGCGATGGCGTTGTCCGATCGGTGATCGAGCACGCGTTGATGAATCTGCCGGAGACACTGGACAGGCGAATCCTGGTGACCACCCCTGACCGTCCGCAGGTGATTCGCCTGGCCGAGGACTATGGCTGTGAATCAGTGTTGATTGGTTCGACCGGCATGGGAGACAGCATTGCCGCCGGAGTGTCGGCGTTTGCGCAACTGGGGGGCTGGTTGATGGTGCTCGGGGATATGCCGTTCATCTTGCCGTCGAGCATCGAGCAAGTCGTCGCGCAGGTTTGCGATGATTGCATCAGCGTACCGGTTCAGGAGGGTAAGTACGGGCATCCGGTAGGTTTTGGGCGACATTTTGCTCAAGGCCTGATGGCGTTGTCGGGAGAGCGAGGGGCCAGGCCTCTTTTCGCCCAGGGGCGGGTGGTTGAAGTGACTGTGGCTGATCCGGGGGTACTGTGGGACGTCGATGTGCCTGAGGCATTGATCTACAGGACCGCGTAGGTCGTTGACGGCCTGTAGCCCTCGTGAGGGCGAGCCGTTAAGGCATCGGAATAAAAAAGCCCCGCGCCGGGATACCCGGGCGGGGCTTTTCATTGGCTTACGGGATCAGACGAGTGGTTTAGGCTCGTGCTCTTTTTCCTGGGCCTGTTCGTGTTGCTCTACTGCTTCCTGAACCGAGCGTGGCGCTTCGTGAATCACGGCTTCGGCTGGCTCTGCGGCGACTTCGGCAACCGGGGCAGGTGCTGCCTCGATGGCTTCGGCTGCTGCAGGTGCCGGTTCAGCGACAGCGGCTTCAACCGGAGCGGTGGCGGCAGCGGCAGCCAGCTCGGCTTCTTTCTGCAGGCGCTCGGCTTCGCGTTTGCGACGACGCACTTCACGTGGGTCGTTCGGAGCGCGGCCGCTTGGCGTCAGGGCGCTGGCGGGAGCGGCTTCAGCCACGGGGGCTGGGGTCTCGATAACAGCCGGTGCTTCAACCACTGGGGCTGGTTCGGCAGCGACAACCACGGCCTCGGAAACCATCGCCTCAGCCACTTCGGCTTCTGCAACAGGGGCCGCGACAGGGGAGTGAGCAACGGCCGGTTCAGCGGTCCAATTGAACGCGGTTTGTTCCTCGCGAACTTCACGAACGGCTTCAGTCACGATTTCGACAACCGGTTCTGCGACTTCGGCAGGTGCTTCGGCGACGGCGGCCGGTTGTACGGAGGCTTCAACCACAGACTCTGCCACAGGGGCGGGTGCCAGTTCGACTTCCGGTGCTGCAGTGACTTCCACCGGCGTAGTCGCTTCGACGGCTGGTGCTTCGACTGGCGCTGCTTCCAGGGTGGCGGCAGTGGCGCGCTCGGCCTGTTCGTTGGCTTGTGCTTCAGCCGGAGCGCTGATCACGCTGCTGGCGACGGCGGCGGTAACCGCCAGGCCGGCAGCCAGTTCGGCGGTGCCTGGTGTTTCGGCGTTTTCGCCGGATTCGGACTCTTCCGAACCTTCGATCACGTTGCCGTTGGCATCACGCTGGCGCTCGCGGCGGTTGCTGCGACGGCGCTGGCCGCGGGAGCGACGGCGTGGGCGATCGCCTTCGGCGCCTTCCTGACCTTCTTCCGGCAGTTGCTCTTCGTTGGTCGTCAGTTCTTCTTCGGCAACGGCAGCGGCCTGTTCGGCACGTGGTTGACGCTCTTCACGCGGTGGACGTGGAGCGCGTTCCTCACGTGGCTGGCGGGCTGGACGTTCTTCTGCCACGGCAGCCGCTGCGGCTGGAGCGGCATCCAGTGGTTCGCGCAGTTCGCGTACACGTTCTTCACGCTCGCCACGCGGCTTGCGGTCTTCACGTGGCGGACGTGGTGCGCGCTCTTCACGAGGAGCACGTGGTGCACGCTCTTCGCGGGCTACCGCCGGAGTTTCCTCGCGGGCTTCGCGTGGTTGACGCTCTTCGCGCGGCTCACGTGGTGCGCGTTCTTCACGCGGCGCACGCTCTTCACGCGGCTTGCGATCTTCATCGCGACGGCCGTTACGGTTGCGGCTTTGCTGGCGACCGTTGCGACGCTCTTCAGTGCGGGCAGGGCGCTCGGCAACCGGCTTTTCAACCACGACCGGAGCAACAGGCTCTTCCTTGCTGGCGAACAGGCTGACCAGCGACTTCACCAGGCCTTTGAACAGGCTTGGCTCAGGGGCTGCGACCGGAGCGGCAACCGGCGCCACGACTTCGGCAGGAACCGGAGCATTGGCACGGGCCGGAGCGGTCTTGACGGCGGCCTCCTGGCGAACCAGGGTGCGGGTAGCGGCGGCAGGCTGGGCATCTTCCACTTCGGCAGCGGCAGCGGCGATTTCGTAGCTGGACTGGTTGGTGGCGGCTTCCGGATTGTCATCACGCAGGCGCTGGACTTCGAAATGCGGCGTTTCGAGGTGATCGTTCGGCAGGATGATGATGCGGGCGCGGGTACGCAGTTCAATCTTGGTGATCGAGTTGCGTTTTTCATTGAGCAGGAACGCTGCCACCGGGATCGGCACTTGTGCACGAACTTCGGCGGTACGGTCTTTCAGGGCTTCTTCTTCGATCAGGCGAAGGATGGCCAGGGACAGCGATTCGACGTCACGGATGATGCCGGTGCCGCTGCAACGCGGGCAAACGATACCACTGCTTTCACCCAGGGATGGGCGCAGGCGCTGACGGGACATTTCCAGCAGGCCGAAGCGCGAAATGCGGCCGACTTGTACGCGAGCACGGTCGGCTTCCAGGCATTCGCGGACTTTTTCTTCCACGGCGCGCTGGTTCTTGGCAGGGGTCATGTCGATGAAGTCGATGACAATCAGGCCGCCGATGTCGCCGGGCACGCAGGACGCCGCGCGCCTCGGCCTTGGCCTGCGCATCGCCCGAAGCGTTGTTGTCGAGCAG
>NZ_JBNNVQ010000089.1:0-24606 GCF_050280625.1 Pseudomonas sp. NPDC089569 | reverse complement strand
TCCATAGCTACAACGGCTACCGATCGCCGGTAGCTATGGAGAAATTGGCGGCGTGAAAACCTTAACTGGTGTCCAGAATTACTTGACCAGTTCAGGCTTGCCCGCGAAGGCACCAGATTAGACACCTCAACTATCAAGGCTTGCGCAGCAAATAGGTATCCATGATCCACCCATTGGCCAGCCGCGCTTGCTTGCGCACCCGTTGGATCTCATCCGCGACATCCCCGAGCCTGCCGCTGATCAGTATTTCATCCGGTGTCCCGAGATAGGCGCCCCAATAAATTTCCGTCTCCCGATCCAACACCTGTTGATAGGCATCCTGCGCATCGAGCATCACCACCAGATTGTCGGCATCGCTCGCCTGCCCGGCCGCGAGCCGGCGACCGGTGGTGATTTGCACCGAACCGCCAATCCGGGTGAGCGGTAACTTGTGCCGCGCCGCCAGTGCCTGAACGCTGGTGATGCCGGGGATCACCTCGTATTCGAATACACAGGCGCCCGTCGCCAGAATCGCCTGCAGGATACGAAGGGTGCTGTCGTAGAGTGCCGGATCGCCCCACACCAGGAAACCGCCGCACTGGTCGCCGGATAACTGTTCGTTGATCAGATGCTCGAACATTCGCTGTTTGGCCAGGTTCAGCTCCTCGACACTGGACCTGTAGTCCATATCGTCAGGCTCACGCTGCGGACTTTGCACTTCGACAAAACGGTAATCCTGCCCGGAGATGTAGCGCTCGCAGATTTCCCGACGCAAATCGATCAGTTTGTCCTTGCTGCGGCCCTTGTCCATGAGGAAAAACACGTCGACCCGATTCAATGCCTTCACCGCTTGCATCGTGATGTGGTCGGGGTTTCCCGCACCGATACCGATGACCAGGAGCTTTTTCATCAGAGCGTTTCCTCAGGCCCCGAGCTTGGCAAGCGCAGGCGCCAGCGCCCGTTGAACCTCAGTTCGATGGCCGATAACGGCTCGACATCTATCAGGTTGAACGCCGGACTCTGCAGCACATGCGTCAACGCCGCACGGATAATGAACGGATGGGTTACGGCGACGACATGGCCGGGGATCGTCTCCACTGTCCGCAGCCAGGCCACCACTCGCTCCATGACTTGCGCGACCGACTCACCGCCGTGGGGGGCGGCTGTCGGGTCGGCGAGCCACTGCTCGAGCCGTTCGGGCTCGGCCTTCTGCAGGTCGTTGATACGCTGGCCACTCCAGCGACCGAAGTCGCAGTCCCTCAGCGCCTCGACAACTTCCAACCTGTCACCGAACAGCACGGCGGTTTGCCGGGTTCGCAGCTCCGGACCACACATCAACCGGGGTGTGCCCCGCAAGCGCAGGCCATGGGAGCCCTTGGCCGCCTGCCAATCCAGCTCCACGGGCTCATTTGAAGGAAAACGCGCCAATTTTTGTGCGATGGTTCGAGCGTGGCACACCAAAGTCAAACGGGTCGCTTGCACGAAAAATCTCTCTGTCGGTGGAACGGTAAAACGGCGCCTCGCCGCGAGATAGTGCGCAATTGTGCCGCAAGCAGAACAATCGGGGGCGTTTCGTTTCGGCCTGTGACGTGGGCCCGCCTGATCATTTCATCTCATCAAAGCAGCCTTTTCCGACGTACTTGAAGGCAAAGCCCTACAAGATTGATCGCCATCTGCGTAGCCTCAAACCCCCTCTATATTCGCCGCAAAATCGGGCGCTCAATCCGGCGAAAAAATTAACTAGACATGTAATGCGCGTTAAACAAATACTCTTTTTCAACGGATTATCGACACCCCATCCAGCAGGAGCCCGGATGCCCTCTTTCAAAGACTTGATTGTTTTTCCTGCCCAGGACCTTGCAGCGTTCGCCCCATCTTTAAAGGGCCGACCATCGTGCAGGGTCGTATCCCCATGACGACAGACGAAACAAAAGCGCAGCCTGAACAGGCAAACGCCCGTTGCAACGCGTGGAAACCGACAGTGACCGTCAGGTCCGGTGCCCGTCACCGGCCTCTTTGATTCAGGAGTACATCCATGCTGGTCGTGCGCCCAGTGCAGTTAACCGATCTGCCTCAATTGCAGCAACTTGCCCGGGAAAGCCTGGTGGGGGTCACGTCCTTGCCGGACGACAGCGAATGCCTGCGCGATAAAATTCTCGACTCCTGCACGTCGTTCGAACACAACGTGCAAAGTCCCGGCCCGGAAAATTACTTCTTCGTCCTGGAAGACCTGGCAACGAGGCGCCTGCGGGGCTGTTCCGAAATCCTCGCCACTGCCGGCTTCAGCGAACCCTTCTACAGTTTGCGCAATCGCGACTTCAACAGCACCTCGCGCGAGCTCAATATCGAGCACGGCGTCCCGGCGCTTTCGTTGTGCCATGACCTTGGCGGCCACACGTTGCTCAGGGGTTTCCATGTCGAGCCCGCGCTGACACACACGGCGTTTTCCGAACTGCTGTCCCGGGCGCGACTGCTGTTCATCGCGGCCCACGCCCGACGCTTCAGCGATGCGCTCATCACCGAAATCGTCGGTTACAGCAGCGATGAGGGCCACTCGCCATTCTGGGATGCCGTGGGCAAGCACTTCTTCGACCTGCCCTACGCCGAGGCCGAACGCTTGTGCGGCCTGGAAAGCCGGGCGTTTCTGGCCGAACTGATGCCGCAATACCCCATCTATGTGCCGATGCTGCCGCAAGCCGCACAAGACTGCATCGGCCGGGTTCACCCCGACGGCCAGGAGGCCTTCGATATCCTGGCGCGCGAAGGGTTCGAAACCAACAGCTATGTCGACTTGTTCGATGGCGGCCCGACGCTGTTCGCGCGCACCGACGCCATACGCTCCATTGCACAAAGCCAGGCCACCGAGGCCAGGCCCGACTCGCAGATCGACGCCCGCGGCCGTTACCTGGTGAGCAACGATTCGCTGGAGAATTATCGCGCCATTGTCGCGGAACTGGACTACATCGCAGGTCGTCCCCTGTGCCTGGCCCCCGAAATGTGCGCCGCGCTGAAGGTGAGCGAAGGCAGCCCTGTCCGGTTGATCGCCCTGTGAGCCTCACCCGGACCGAAACCCCGCGACACCACAGGAATCGGTACGCGGCAGGAGCTTGCCCATGATTGTCCGCCCGGCTCAGATCACCGACCTGCCCGCCTTGCTCGCGCTTGCCCGCCTGGCAGGTCGTGGGGCGAGCAGCCTGCCTGCCAGCGAAGAACGCCTGATCCATCGCCTGCGCTGGGCGCAAAGAACATTCGCCGAACAGGTCGAGCGTGCCGATGCCGATTACCTGTTCGTGCTCGAAGACGACGACCGGCAAGTCATCGGAGTCAGTGGGCTGACCGGCGCCGTCGGCCTGCGAGAGCCCTGGTACAACTATCGGGTCGGACTGACGATCAGTGCCTCGGTCGATCTGGGCATCCAGCGACACCTCCCCACTTTGTTCCTGAACAATGAAATGACGGGGCAGTCGGGACTCTGTTCACTGTTCCTGCACCCCGACCACCGCCTGGGCGGTCGGGGTCGATTGCTCTCTCTGGCGCGCCTGATGTTTGTCGCGCAGTTCCCGCACCTGTTCGGTGACAGGCTCATTGCCGAACTGCGCGGCCGTGCCGACGAACAGGGTTGTTCGCCCTTCTGGGACAGCGTGGGGCGGCACTTTTTCAAAATGGATTTTCGTCATGCCGATCACTTGTCCTGGCTGGGCAACAAGTCATTCATCGCCGAACTGATGCCCCGCCAGCCGCTTTACACCTGCCTGCTGACCGAAAAGGCCCAGGCAGCGATCGGCCAACCTCATGCTGACAGCGAAGCCGCGTTGAAAATCCTCGCTGCCGAGGGGTTTGCCCACCAGGGCTACATCGACATTTTTGACGCAGGCCCGGTCATCGAGGCGCCGCTGTCAGGCATTCGCACGGTGCGTGACAGCCAGTTGCTGGAGCTGGCCATCGGCAGCCCGGATAACCTGGCCCCCCCGTGGCTCATTCACAACCGTCGCCTGGAAAACTGCCGAATCACCAGCGCGCCGGCGCGGCGCGTTGGCGATAGCCTGATGGTCGACCGCCTCACCGCCAAACGCCTGCAACTGCAACCCGGTGATTCGGTACGCGCTGTCCCCTTACTCAACCACCGAGCACAAGCCGTGGCGGCCTGATCTGTCCCCAGAGCAGCAAAGCTGCTCGGCCCTTGCGGATCAAATGGCAGCAATCACGACAAATTCGTCATCATTTCCGACCTTCCCGCGTGATAGCCTTTTACACTTTCGGCGTTGACACTTTTGCTCAAGCCTTTCCATTTCCATTGGTGGAACCCATATGTCCAGGCTGTCTCATCAAGATTTGCGCCGCAATTTTCGTCAACTGTTCGCTTCCGGCCACTGCTATCACACCGCGTCGGTCTTCGACCCGATGTCGGCGCGCATCGCCGCCGACCTGGGCTTCGAAGTCGGCATCCTCGGTGGTTCGGTCGCATCGCTGCAGGTGCTGGCCGCCCCTGACTTTGCCCTGATTACCCTCAGTGAATTCGCCGAGCAGGCCACCCGCATCGGCCGTGTCGCCCAGCTGCCGGTGATCGCCGACGCCGACCATGGCTATGGCAACGCACTGAATGTCATGCGCACCATCGTCGAGCTCGAACGCGCCGGCGTGGCGGCACTGACCATCGAAGACACCTTGCTGCCGGCACAATTCGGGCGCAAATCCACCGACCTGATCACCGTCGCCGAAGGCGTGGGCAAGATTCGCGCGGCGCTGGAAGCCCGTTGCGACTCGGAAATGTCGATCATCGCGCGCACCCACGCGGGGATCCTGCCGGTGCAGGAAATCATCAGCCGTACCAAGCAGTATCAGGCGGCCGGCGCGGACGGCATCTGCATGGTCGGCGTGAAGGATTTCGAGCACCTGGAGCAGATCGCCGAGCACTTGAGCGTACCGCTGATGCTGGTGACCTATGGCAACCCGCTGTTGCGTGATGACAAGCGGCTAGCCGAACTGGGCGTGCGCGTCGTGATCGACGGCCATGGCGCCTACTTTGCCGCGATCAAGGCGACATACGACAGCCTGCGCGAGCAACGCCAGATCTTCACCCAGGCCTCGGACCTGAGCGCCACCGAATTGACCCATACCTATACGCAGCCGGAGGAATACATCCGCTGGGCAGAGGAGTTCATGAGCGTCAAGGAGTAACGGGCAGCAGGTTTTCCTTTGCCGACAGACATGCCGCCATCGCGAGCAGGCTCGCTCCCACATCCGCAAATCCTGTCTAGCCAGGCGCACAGTCCGTAGGAGCCAGCGGTGCGGCGATCCGACTTGCCGACGAAGGCGGCCTCACGTCTTGCGGCGCCATTGAACACGCCTTCGCCGGCAAGCCTGGCTCCTACAGGATCGGGATCGGGATCGGGATCGGGATCGGGATCGGGATCAGGATCAGGATCGAGCGCAAGACCTCTACGTTTGGCTATACATGAAGAACAAGCCATTACGACGAACAGGAGGCCCATGCAGACCTTTCAAGTGTTGATCATCGGCAGCGGGTTCGGTGGCCAGTGCGCAGCCGTCAATTTGCTCAAGGCCGGCATCACCGACTTTCGCTTGCTGGAGCGACGGGACTTCTTCGGTGGCACCTGGTGCCAGAACACCTACCCCGGTGCCGCCGTCGACGTGCCCTCCCCCCTGTATTCGCTGTCCTTCGCCCCTTACCGATGGACACAGATGTTTGCCGAACAGGCCGAACTGCACCGCTACACCCGCCATGTGGTGGAGCATTTCGGCTTGCGCGACCGGGTGGAGCTTGAGGCCAATGTCGAACGCGTGAAATGGGATGACGGCGTCAAGCGCTGGGCCGTGCACACCACCAAAGGCACGTTTCACGCACAGTTCCTGATCAACGCCACCGGGCCGCTGAGTCAACCGGTCGTGCCGCATTTCGACGGCCAGGAACGCTTTCAGGGCGAGAGTTTTCACACCAACCATTGGGACCACGCCTTTGATTACCGACAAAAACGCGTGGCCATCGTCGGCAGCGGCGCCAGTGCCGCCCAGGTGATTCCGGCCATCGCCCCGGATGTCGGGCACCTGCATGTTTTCCAGCGCACGCCGCATTGGGTATTGCCCCGGCCGGATCGTACATTTGGACGGTTCCAGCGCTGGCTGCTCGGGCTCAAGCCGGCCTACAAATTGCTGCGCTGGATGATCTACTGGCAATTCGAAACCCGAGTGATTGCATTCAAGTACTCCAAACCGGCCCTGCGCATGGTCCAGCATCAGGCCCTGCGCTTGCTCAAGCGCCAGGTGCCAGACCCCGAGCTGCGGCGCAAACTGACGCCGGACTACACCATCGGCTGCAAACGGGTCATTTTGTCCAGCACCTTGTACCCGGCCCTCACCCGCAGCAACGTGACCCTGCACAGCCGCGAACAGGGCATCGCCGCCATCGACGAAACCGGTATCGTCATGCAGGACGGCCAGCACATCGACCTGGACCTGATTGTCTGGTCCACCGGCTATGATGCAACCGACGGGGTCATTTCCTACCCCGTCACCGGCAAAAACGGCACACAACTGCGCAATGTCTGGGCCGAGTATCCCCGGGCGTACCTGGGCACCAGCCTGCCGGACTTTCCCAACCTGTTCATCGTGACAGGTCCCAATACCGGCATCGGCCATACCTCGGCACTGTTCATCATCGAGTCGCAGATGAACTACATCCTCGACTGCATCGGCACTTTGAAAGCGAAAGGTTTGCGCAGCATTGAAGTTCGCCCCGAAGCAGAACGTACCTACACTGAAATGATCCACAGAGAAATGGAACGTACCGTGTGGAAGTCCGGAGGCTGCCACAGTTGGTATCAAAGCAGGAGCGGTCATGTGATTGCCATGTTTCCGGGGTTCAGTTTCAGCTTTCACCGCCTGACCCGATCCCTCAAAACCGCCGATCACTGGTTGTCCTGAATCCTCAGAAGGAAGACGCCGATGCTTTTACTGGTAGTCGCTATCGCGGTTTTCGCGGCCTGGAGCTGGTTGAGCTACCCGGCCATCGGGTACTGGCTGTACGACGTGAGCGTGGCCACCGAGGCCAAGCTGTACAAGCTGCACAAGATCGTGGTGCCCATCACCGAAATGACCGTCTCGACCTGGCAGGGCGGACCGTACGAAGCCTCCAGCAGTGTGCTGATGCTGCACGGCTTCAGCGCCGACAAGAACCTCTGGCTGCGCTTTGCCCGGCATTTTGTCGGCAATTACCGGGTGATCATTCCCGACATCGCCGGCCACGGCGAAACCGGCTTCAAGGAAGGTGGCGGCTACGACATCGCGCTGCAGGCCAAGCGCATGATCCAGTTGCTGGATGTCTGCGGGGTCGAGAAGGTCCATGTGATCGGCAATTCGATGGGGGGCTATATTGCGGCCTGGCTGGCGGCCACGTATCCCGAACGTATCGTTTCGCTCGCCCTGATCGATCCGGCGGGCGTCGCGTCGCCCGAGCCCAGCGATCTGGAACGCCATCTGGCCCACGGTCATAACCCGTTCCTGATTCATTCACGGGAAGAGTTCAGGCACTTCTATGCCATGACCATGGCCGATCCACCCTGGGTACCGCGCGTGGTGCTGGACGCCATCGCCCATCGCTATGAACAGTCATGCGAAGAACTGGAAGAAATTTTCCGCGATTTCCGCGCAAGCCCCTCGATGGAGCCGAAACTGCCGGCGATCAAGGCCCCGGCGCTTTTGTTGTGGGGACGCAAGGACCGCCTGATCGATGTCAGCAGCGTGGCCATCTGGAGCAAAGGCATTGCCGACCTGCGGGTTGAAATCTGGGAGGGTATCGGCCACATGCCGATGGTCGAGGCGCCTGCCGGTTCGGCACGGCTGTATCGGGAGTTTTTGGCATCGTTGCGTTCCGAAAGCCCTCAGGATCAACGGCTGCACTGAACATCCAGTCCCTGGAAGAATGAAGTTCGTCAGAAACTTCGTTTGCCGACACCGCTGAAGGCTGCGATCTTTTCTCCCATCCTTCACGTCACCGCGCCAGGAACCCTGTTCATGAATCACCCGAACTTCGTCAGCCCCGACCTGATCCGCCAACGCTTCTCCAAAGCGATGTCCGACATGTACCGCGAAGAAGTACCGCTGTACGGCGCGCTGATGGAACTGGTGGAGCAGACCAACCGCCACGTGCTGGACACGGATCCGGACATCGCCCGGCAATTGAACGAAACCGGCGAAATCGAGCGCCTGGACCTTGAGCGTCACGGTGCGATCCGGGTTGGCACGGCGGCCGAACTGGCCACCCTCGCCCGTCTGTTCGCGGTGATGGGCATGCAGCCGGTGGGCTACTACGACCTGACGCCGGCCGGCGTGCCGGTGCATTCCACGGCTTTTCGCGCCGTGCACGAAACCGCGTTGCAGGTCAGTCCGTTTCGCGTCTTTACCTCGCTGCTGCGCCTTGAGCTGATCGAAGATCCGCAACTGCGGGCGTTTGCCCAGTCGGTGCTGGACAAGCGCTCGATTTTCACCCCCGCCGCGCTGACGCTGATCGAACGCGCCGAAACCCAGGGCGGCCTTACCGAACCCGAAGCTTCGCAATTCGTGACCCAGGCGCTGGAAACCTTTCGCTGGCATCACAGCGCCACCGTCACCGCCGAGCAGTACCGCCAACTCAGCGCCCAGCATCGCCTGATTGCCGATGTGGTGGCCTTCAAGGGGCCGCACATCAATCACCTGACACCACGCACCCTGGACATCGACATCGTCCAGGCGCAAATGCCGGTGCATGGCATCACCCCCAAAGCGGTGATCGAGGGGCCACCTCGCCGCCAGTGCCCGATCCTGCTGCGCCAGACCAGTTTCAAGGCACTGGACGAGCCCGTCGCATTCACCGACCAGGCCCGGTCCCATGGCAGCCACAGCGCCCGTTTCGGCGAGATCGAACAACGTGGCGCCGCCCTCACCCCCAAAGGCCGCGCACTGTATGACCGCTTGCTCAATGCCGCCCGGGATGAACTCAAGGACTTCCCCAACGAAGCCAACGCCAACCGCTACAACGCGTTGATGGTGCAACACTTCAGCGAGTTTCCCGACACCTGGGAAGGTATGCGCCGAGAGGAGTTGGCGTACTTTCGCTACTTTGTGACGGAAAAAGGCCTGGCGTCCGCCGAGCTGAAAACCTTGCCTCTGGAGGACCTGGTCAGCGACGGTTACCTGCGGGTTGAGCCTCTGGTGTATGAGGATTTCCTGCCGGTCAGTGCGGCGGGGATATTCCAGTCGAACCTGGGCGATGCTGCGCAATCGCACTATGGCGCGCATTCCAACCAGCAAGCGTTTGAACAGGCTTTGGGGCGTCAGACCATCGACGAACTGGAACTGTATGCGCAAACGCAGCGACGTTCGATCGAGCAGTGTTTTGCGGCGTTAGCCATCAGATAAACCTGTAGGAGCGAGCGATGCGACGATCCGACTTGCCCGCGAACGGAATGCCGCGGTGTATCTATCTGACCGCGTCATCGTTCTTCGCCCGTAGGAGCGAGGCTTGCCCGCGAAGGGAACACTGCGGTGTATCTGTCCGACCGCGTCATCGTTCTTCGCCTGTAGGAGCGAGGCTTGCCCGCGAACGGAACACCGCGGTGTATCTATCTGATCGCGTCATCGTTCTTCGCCGGCAAGCCTAGCTCCTACAGGCGAACCGGACACTGCGGTGTACCTGCTGCACCGCGTTATCGTTCTTCGCCCGTAGGAGCGAGGCTTGCCCGCGAAGCAGACGCCTTGGTGTACCTGTCACGCCGCGTCATCGTTCTTCGCCGGCAAGCCTGGCTCCTACAGGCGAACCGGACGCTGCGGTGTACCTGCTGCACCGCGTTATCGTTCTTCGCCTGTAGGAGCGAGGCTTGCCCGCGAAGCAGACGCCTTGGTGTACCTGTCACAGCGTCATCGTTCTTCGCCGGCAAGCCTGACTCCTACAGGCGAACCGGACACTGCGGTGTACCTGCTGCACCGCGTTATCGTTCTTCGCCCGTAGGAGCGAGCGGGCGGCGATCCGACTTGCCCGCGAAGCAGACGCCTTGGTGTACCTGTCACACCGCGTCATCGTTCTTCGCCGGCAAGCCTGGCTCCTACCGGGAGTCGTGATTATTTCAGTTTCGCCAGCAGCGCTTCGGCCGTCGCCTGTGACGATGCCGGGTTCTGCCCGGTCAGCAGCAGGCCGTCGGTGAGCACATAACTGGCCCAGTCAGGCCCCTTGGAAAAAATCCCGCCCTTGGCCTTGAGTTCATCTTCCACCAGAAACGGTACGACATGGGTCAGTTGCACGGCGTCTTCTTCGCTGTTGGTAAAGCCCGTCACTTTCTTGCCCTTGACCAGGGGCTGACCGTCCGCGCTTTTGGCATGGCGCAACACACCTGGCGCATGGCACACCGTCGCCACCGGTTTTCCGGCGTTGTAGAACGCTTCGATCAGGGCAATCGACTGCTTGTCTTCGGCCAGATCCCAGAGCGGGCCATGGCCGCCGGGATAGAAAATCGCGTCGAAATCGCCGGCCTTCACCGAACCGAGCAGCACGGTCGAAGCCAAGGCCGATTGCGCGGCCGGGTCCTTGCGAAAACGCTCGGTGGCCTCGGTCTGCGCGCCGGGCTCGTCGCTTTTCGGGTCCAGCGGTGGCTGGCCGCCCTTGGGCGAGGCCAGGGTCAACTGCGCGCCTGCATCCTTGAAGGCGAAATACGGTGCCGCGAATTCTTCCAGCCAGAAGCCGGTTTTCTTGCCGGTATTACCCAATTGATCGTGGGACGTTAAAACCATCAGGATTTTCATGTCATCACTCCATCTCGGGACTTCGGTGGTGGCTGATAGCCTTGATGCGCAAAAAACATGGCGTTTGCGCCTTGGGCCTGCCTCAGGTGCGTAGCCGATGGTTCGGCGTGCAAAGCGCCTGGACACGGTGCGCCAAAAATCGTCCAGCGTCGCGCTGTTTTCTACACAAATTTCCGGGGAGATGAAGGCAAAACCTTGTCCGAAAGCGCCCGACAAGCTGATTTACAAGGCCTTGAGGGTTGTGGCACGGACCTTGTTATTGGTCTGGCCCCCGATCAGGCGACAGTGCCTTTCGGGAACCTCGATTGACTCTAGCAAGGAGAGCATCCATGGCTACACCGGCGTACATGTCCGTCACGGGCAAAGATTCAGGCTTGATGACAAAAGATGCGTTCACTGCCGAATCTGTAGGAAACACCTTTCAGGAGGGCCACGAAGACGAGGTCATGATTCAGGCATTCAGCCACGAAGTCACCATCCCGACTGACCCTCAGTCTGGCCAAGCAACAGGTCTGCGTGTGCATAAACCCATTGTGATTACCAAGGTGTTCGACAAGGCTTCGCCATTACTATTGGCCGCCCTTTGTTCAGGTGAAGATATTACGTTGGTCGAAATCAAGTGGTATCGCACCTCCGCCAACGGCACCCAAGAGCATTACTACACCACCAAACTCGAAGGCGCGAAAATCGTTCATATCAAAGACTACATGCACAATTGCCAGGACCCGGCGACCGCACATTTCACTCATCTGCAAGACGTACATTTTTCCTATCGCCAAATTACGTGGAATCACGTAACTGCAAGCACTTCAGGATCAGATGACTGGCGAAAACTGAAAACCGAATAACCAAACAAAAAGGCGACTTAATGTCGCCTTCTTCATGTTTGCGGTTTTAATAATTGCTTCAGGAAAATGTCCGCCCAGTGCAATGGCCTCGGCAATCCATGCACTGGTAAAGAGCCGTGACACTGGGCGAACGGGGCGTATTTTAATGCAAGTCGCTAAAGATGTCCGCGCTGATAATGATGAAATTTACCGTTACAACTTTGTAAAAATATTACCCATTCGGAAACTCACCATCCAGTTCATCAACATGATTATTCCCATACAAAAACCTGTACAGGAATAATCCATGGAAAGAACGGTCAACTTCCGCTCTTGCTGGTCACGGTCAGGATATCGGTGTAGGTCACGTAGACACTTTGCCCGACTTTCAAGTCTTTCAATTTGGCCTGAACTTCCGGCCTCACCACATCGAGGGTCTTGGACTGGCCTTTGGGGTTCTCCAGGGTTACCCGGTTGTTCTTCACATCGATGGCGGTGATTTTCAGTTGAACCTGGACCTGCCGGTAGGCTTCGCCAGCCGGAAGGTTGCCAGGGGCTGCTCGGACATCGCCCGTGCGCTCGGTGCTGCCCGGCAAGCCCTTGTCGACGTCGGTGTCGAGATAGGCCGCCACGGCACGGGTGACCTTCACGTCCACCTGGTCACCGGGCTTGAGGTTGCCGAGGTTTTTCGCCTTTTCGGTCAGTTGCACATGCACCTGATTGCCTTCCGGCCCTTCGAGGACGACTTGATGGTTGGCAGCATCGACTGAAACGACTTTGGTGGAAACCTGATCGGCTTCCACGACGGCAGACAGTGGAATATCGGCGGCGACGGCACCGAAGCTTACCGCAGACAGCAAGGTGGCCAGAGTGATGGCTTTGGTCAGTGCATGACGTTTCATAGGCAGAACATTCCCTGTGATCAATGGACGACAAACGACACTCAAGCGAGCATAAGCGCCGCGCGTGCCGATGAGCATAGACGCAGATCAACGAGTCTTCGCGGATTCACTTGGTGAGCACTCAATAACCGGTCATTTCCAGATACCCCTGCCCGCCATGGCTGCCACTGATGCGCACCGGACCTTCCCAGTAAGGAATGCGCAGGTTCATCCAGGCATTGGGGTTAAGCGCGCTGATGACGATATCCAGTTGCTTGCCCGGAATGCGGATCGACCAGCGTACCGGCATCGTACGCCCCGCCACGCGGGCGCTGTCCTGCGGGGTGAGCTGGAGATCCCCGGCCTGCAACAACTGCGTGCGGCCTTGGGCGTCGATCCAGGTGCCCGTCAGGTAAGGTGCGCCGTCCTTTTGCCGCATGCGATAGAGCATGACCTGTTCGCCGCTGTCCAGATGCAGCGAGAACCAGTCCCATCCCGTCTGGTTGGCGGTCAGGGGTTGACTGCTCCATTCTCGGTCGAGCCACGCCGGACCACTGACCTGATAGCGCGTGCCATCGATCTCCAGTGTGCCGCTGGCCTGGAAAAACGGCTGGCTGTAGTAATACGACGCCTGCCCCTGCTCAGACTTCTGGCTGAATCCCTTCTCGCCTTGCAACACCGGCGCTCGATCCGTAGTCAGGTGCAATTGATAGCCGAAAGCCTTGTCGCGGGCACTCAATTGCAGGTCGGCCAACGGCTCGGCATTCTTCGCCAGGCTATTGTTCGGCAAGCTGGTGAAATGCCAGTCGTCGATCCATGCATCGAAGGGCGCCAGGCTCACGCCGGCCTGGCCAATGCCGCCACGGGCATAACGCTCGGCGGCGTGATGCACGGTCGCCGAGGTCACCGCCGCATGACCGAGCCAGATCGTCCGGTTTTCCCAACCGGCCACCTCCGGTGTCGCGTTCAGCGCGCTGCGAAATAGCGTCCACTGGGCACCGAATTCATGCCCCTGTTCGTCCTTGAGGTTGGCGGTGACGTACCACCATTCGATGCGAAAGCCATCGTGGGGTCCGTGGTCCGCCGGAAAATCGAACAGCCTGCCGGACACGACCGGCGTGTACGCATCCGCTTGATTGCCCAACCCCGCGAAACCTTTCTGCTGCGGCACCGGTTGATCGCAACCACTGACCAGCAGCGCCCCCCACACCGCCAACAACCGCACGAGCAGCCTAGTTCTCATGGGCGAACGTCCTCAGCAAGTCCCCCGGTTGCGTGCGGTACAGCGAATACAGTGGCCACGCCGAGGCCAGCAATGTCGCCACCAGCGCCAGCCCCATCAACTGCAGCAACTGCAGGGGAAACAGCCGCAGCGGCAGGCGCCAACCGAAAGCCTGGACGTTGATCACCGTGTCCAGGCACCAGGCCAGAGCAATGCCCAACGGCAGCGCCAGCACCAGCGTCAGCAGCGCCAGCAACCAGGTTTGCCCCAGGTTGAGCAGCATCAATTGCCGGCGCGTCACGCCCAGTGCCCACAGCGGTGCCAGTTGCCCCAAACGGCTCTGACTCTGGGTCAGCAGGCTGATGAACAGCGCCACACCGGCCACACACAGGGTCAGGCTGTTCAGCGCGGCAGTGGCGGCAAAGGTTCGCTCGAACACCTGGGTAGACCAACCCTTGAGCCGGGCCTGATCGACGATACGGCTGTCTTCCAGATTGAAACGCGCTTGCAGCGCCGTCACGAACGATGGAATGAGTGCCGGCTCGATACGCAGGTTGAAACGACTGGGTGTCAGTTGCGGCCAGCCGCGCAGCAAATGGTTGACGTTGACCAGCAGGTGCCCCTTGGGATTGCCGTAGTCGGCATAGATTCCGACCACGCGTGGCGACCATGGGCCATTGGGTGTGGCAATCGTCAGGTGATCGCCCAGCCTGACCTTCAAGCGCCGCGCCAGCTGTTCACTGAGCATCAGGGCATCGTCCGTGGCCAGGCGATCCCAGGGTTGATCGCCCACGGCGTCGAGCAACGGCCAGTGTTGGCGATAGGCGCGATGATCGATCACACCGAAGACATCCACGGGCCAGCCTTGCAGCTGGATCGCGACCTGCCAGGTGGGCAGCACCGCCGTCAGCGAGGGCTGTTGCTTGAGCCAGGTATGCAGCTCCAGGGCCTGTGCCGGGCTTTGCGGATTGAGGTAAAGCTCGGCGCTCAACCGTTGTTCGAGCCAGTCATTGAAGGTCTGACGGAAACCGGCGGTCATGCTGCCGGCGCCGATGTTGGCGGCCAGTGCCAGCAACAGCGCCATCAACGCCAGGCTCAAGGCGGGCAGTTGCTGGCGGCAGTCGGCGACAAACCACTGGCCGAGTACCGAACGACGGCGTCTGGACAGTCCGTTGAGCGCAACATCGAGCACCACCGGTAACGCGAGCGCGGCACCGAGCAACAGCGATGCCAGCAGCGCGAACCCGCTCGCCAGGCTGTCACCGCGCAGCAAGGCCAGCAAAGCAATACCCAGGGCCAGCGCCGCCACCCAACCCTGGCGCCGAAGCCAGCGTGCGTGGGCCTGATGCCAGGCCTGCGGATCGGCCAGGGCCAACAAAGGCAAGCGCGCCGCCCGCCACAAACTGTTGAGGCCCGCCAGCAAGGCGCCCAACAGGCTCAAACCGATACCGCCAAGCCACCACCAGGGGCTCAGGTTCAACTGTCCGGCCACCTCGGCACCGTACAGACCCCGCAGGCTGGCGGCGACATCGGGCAACAGCACGCCGGCCAGGAAATAACCGCTGACGACACCGGCCCCGCCCCCGATCAAGGCCAATACACCCAATTCGGCCGCCAGACAGGCGATCAGCATGCGTGCGCTGACGCCACAGGCGCGCAGGGTTCGCAACAGGCCTCGACGCTGCTCCAGCGCCAGCCCGATGGCGGCATGCACAATGAACAGGCCGACCACGAACGACAGAACCCCCAGGGCATCGAGGTTCAGGTGAAAACTTTCGGTCAGCCGCGCCAGATTGTTTTCTTCACGGCTGCTGTTCAATTGCAGTTGTCCCTTGAGCGGATCGGGCAACGGCGCGGCAAAATCCGCCGGCAGCACCAGTCGCGAGACCTGATCTGGCAAACCGAGAATCCGCTGGGCAAAGCCGATGTCCACCAGCAATACACCCGGTGCCATGTCCGTCTGTACCTGGAGTGGCGGCAATGCCTGACCATTGGCGGCCAATGGACGTTCACCCGCGGTCAATCCCAGCTCCTGCAAGGTCTGCGGCGAAATCCAGGTACTTCCCGGCGGGGTGAAAAACTCCACAACCTGCCCGATGGCCAGCGCCTGACCGGCAACCGGGGCTCCCATCGGCAGTGACACCGGCTCGATGCCCATCAGTTGCAGGCGCCGGTCTTCATGCCCCTTGAGCGTCACCCGCCCCTGCAGCACCGGCGACACCGGCCATCCGGCACGGCGCAGATCGACAAACCATTGCTGGGGGAAGGTCGCGCTGGCCGGGGCGCTGAGACTGGCCTGGGGCTCGCCGCCGATCAATTGGCTGGCCCGGGCATAGCTTTCACGCGCCTGGCTATTGAGCGCTTGCACGCCCGTCAGCAAGCCGGTGGCCAACCACAGGCCGGTCAGCACACTGAAAAACTGCACCGGATGCTGTCGCCAATGGCTGAGCAGCGCCACCAGGGTTTGCCGAAAAATGCGCATTTCAGTGCCCGTCCACACTGGCCAGGCGACCACCGTGCAGCACCGCTTTTTGCGCCAGTCGCGCCGCGACGCCAGGGCTGTGGGTGACCATCAACAGGCTCGTGGGGCTGTCATCGAGCAACTCCAGCAACAACCTGAGCACCTGGTCACTGGTGATTTCATCGAGACTGCCGGTGGGTTCGTCGGCCAGCAGCAATTTCGGTTGCGAAGCCAGGGCCCGACCCAGCGCAACCCGTTGCTGCTGCCCCCCGGAGAGCTGCTCCGGATAACGCCGCAGCAGCTCGGCCAGCCCCAGACGCTGCACCAGATGGGCCTGCCAGCGCGGATCATGGCGCCCGGCCAGGCGTGCCTGAAACGCCAGGTTGTCCTCCACTCGCAAGCTGCCGATCAGGTTGAACTGCTGGAACACCAGGCCGATTTCACTGCGTCGCCAGCTCGCCAGTTGCCCTTCGGACATCTGTTCCAGCCGATGTCCTCCGCTACGGATACTGCCGCGATCGACCTTGTCCAGCCCCGCGATCAGGTGCAACAAGGTGCTCTTGCCGCTGCCCGACTCGCCCATCAGCGCCAGGCTGCTGCCGGGTTTGAGGGTCAGGTCGACACCTTGCAACACCGCCAACGGGCCTTGCGCAGTGGCGTAGCTTTTGAAGACGCCCTGGACTTCAAGCATGGGGGAAAACCCGTTCGATACGCGTGGGCAAAGAATAGCGGCCCGGAAGGTTTTCTGTCCGTTGACAATGACTGCCCGGCCCGGCCAATCCGGTGGCATGCGTCAAAAAAACAATCGTCCTTAAACTGACGCCTGCCTGTGACTGAGTTCTTGTTTTTCCACACTTTTCGACCGCTTATCGCTTTCCTCGAAACGCTTGTGCGTGCCAAAAAAAACAACCAGCCCAGCAGGGGCAAGCGATTGATGGCAATTGGCCCAAGGACGGTGATGTTTTTCCCGGCTCTTGCTGCCCACATGAATTTCCAGGCTGGTCTATACCCCTTCAGACCTTCTTGCATCGCAACGCCAGCGGTCGGCGGGCGCTACTTAAATACACCGTTATGGAGGGCCGATATGCCACGCCAAGTCATTGTCAACGCAGATGATTTCGGGCTCAGCGCGTGCGAGAACGCAGTGATTCTCGGTGCTTTCCAGGCCGGGATCATCAGTTCCGCCACCGCGATGGCCAACATGCCGGCATTCGAAACCGCCTGCGCACTGGCCCGGCATCCGCTACTCGAAGGGCGTATCGGCCTGCACTTCAACCTCACCCACGGCCGTCCGTTGAGCCGGCGCATCCTCACCCGTCGCGCCTTCTGCGACCGCGCCGGCGCGTTCGATCTCAACCTGTCCCGCTCGCGCCTGTGGCTCGAGCGCCAGGATCGCCTGGCAGTGCAGGAAGAACTCGAAGCCCAATGGCAACGTTGCGTGGACAACGGCGTACGCCCCACTCACCTGGACTCCCATCAACAGATCCACAACATCTGGCCCATCGGCATCATCGTCGCGCGTTTTGCCGCCCGCCAGGGCGTGCCGGTGCGACTGGCGTGCAATCTGGGGCAGAACCTCAGCCTGCCCAAACGCATGTTCAAGACGCTGCTCAACCGGCGCCTGAGCAGCCTGGCCGGCACCACCGCAGACTATGTGTGTACACCGGTGGATTTGCGCAACGCCGCGCCACCCTGCAATGGCTTGCTGGAGGTCGTCGCCCACCCCAGTCAACTCGGTGCGGACTTCGGCGATGCCTATCTGGATCAGGGGGAGTCACTGAGCGCCCTGCTTGAGCAACGCCTGCCAGGTGTGCCGAGGGTTGCCTGCGGTGGCGATACTGCCGCTGGCAATCGCGCAGCGACAGGCATGGAATAGCCCGGTCAGCGCTTGACCGCCACCCAGGTAAAACACAGGGGCAACTGCGCCTCCTGCCCTTCATAACGGTCGTAGACTTGTTCGCGGTTTGAATGCGGGTATTCCTTGAAATGCCTGATGTCCAATCCCGCCGCGATGGCGCCGCTGAAAATCGAGCACAGGGGATGGACGAACCAGTAGGACGAGGCGACCTGTTGCTCGACTTTACCCTCGTACACAATGGGTTCGTTCTGCACAAAGGGTTCGCGGCGAAAGTACGAGGTGGCCAAGGCGTAGGGATCGGCGGACTCGGGGTCGAACATTTCCAGGAAGGGATGGGTTTCGTATACCACCAGAGCGCCACCCGGCTTCAGGGTTTGCGCCGCATGGCGAAAGAATTCTGCGATGTCCGGCATCCAGCCCAATACGCCAATGGTGACCAGCGCCACATCGAACCGGTCATGCAGCTCACGGGGCAAGTGGTGAATGTCCGCTTCGATGAATTCGGCGGCATGGGGCGAGCGCGATGCCAGCTCCCGTGCCTGTTCAAGGAACGCCGAGGACTGGTCGACCCCCACGACATGGCGGGTGCCAAGGGCGAACAGGGAGAGACTTTCACGGCCGTTGTTGCAGCCCAATTGCACAACGTCCCTGCCCTGAACGCCAACTTCGTTCAGGACAGCGGTCAGCGTCTGGTCCAGACAGGAAAAACCGGCATGGATCACTGCATTGCGCAGCGTCTGCCATTCAGCGGTGTCTTTATGGTGGCGAGCAGAATCGTTCCAGGCCTGGCGGTTACTGGCGATGGCGTTTTCGGGTGTCGGCATTTCCATTGCACGCTCCAGATGCGGGTCGTTGATTGACGGCCCGAGTGTAGATCATGGCTGAAACCGCCCCCACAAGCGTTTTGTCGGGAACTTGTAAACGCGGCATCGCCGACGCTCGCCCACGGCAACGCTATAGTTAATGACCTTGGGGTCATACGCAAAAAACGATGCCGCAGGTGCTGCCATGAACACGACCGTACAAACGCTGTTGCTCGCCCTTTGCCTTTGCGCCACGGCTGCACAGGCAGACGACAGCCCGATGCAAACGGAGCAATCGAGCAGTGAATTCAACTACTACAATGGCGACCAACCCTTCGCCCACCCCGTTCCCCCCTCGTTAAGCACAGTACCGCCGGGATCGTACTTCCCGACCGCGCCCCAGACCTTCATACCGGTTTCCAGTCAGCACGTGTTCTACGACTCCGTGTTACCGACGGTGGCCGATGCCACCGTTCGCGTGTTCATTCGCACCTACGACGCCGAGCGCGGCGTCTACGTGAACCAGGAAGTCGAGGACCCGTCCTGCATGCTCGCCTGCCTCAGAGGGCCTGCCCTGTAGCAGACCGCTTCGCTTGCAGCTTGTAGGAGCGAAGCTTGCTCCGGGCGGCGCTCCGACGAAGGTCGCCAACGAAAACGCGTGTGTATTTGAGTCCATCGCGGGCAAGCCTCGCTCCTACAGTGAACACGGTTTCTACCACTGCCGCTTGTCCGGACGCGCAAGACCGAGTTTTTCGATCCGGTAGCGCAGCATGTCGCGGCTCAAGCCCAGCAGCCTGGCGGACTTTGTGACGTTCCAGTCGGTCTTGTCGAGCATCTTGCGCACCATGTCGCGCTCGACTTCCGGCAGGTTCATCGACTCGGCGCCGTTAAAGGCCGGACGCGGTTCACTGAACTGCGTCTCGTGCTGAAACAGTGGCGGTTCATCCATCAGGCTCATGCAAACGTTCAGTTGATGAGCCGCAATGGTGTCGCTTTGCGCGAGCAAGACGGTCTGCTCCAGCATATTGCGCAGCTCGCGCACATTGCCCGGCCAGCTGTAGCTGAGCAGCAGCTCCTCGGCCTGGTCGCTGAAATGCAGGTGCGGCTTGCCATAGCGCTTGCCGTGGGTTGCCAGGAAGTGCCGGGCCAGCAACAGAATGTCCGCTCCCCTGGCATACAGGCGCGGCACCTTGATCGAGATGATGCGCAGGCGGAAAAACAGGTCGCGACGGAATTTACCCTGCTGGACCATTTGTTCGAGGTTGCAATTGGTCGCGCTGATCACCCGCAAATCGACTTTGCGCTCCTTGACCGAACCCACCCGGCGAATGGACCGGTCTTCCAGCAGCTTGAGCAGCTTGGCCTGCAACAGCAGGTCCATTTCACCGATCTCATCGAGAAACAGCGTGCCGCCATCGGCCGCTTCCACCAGCCCGACGCGGCGGTCCTTGGCGTCGGTGAAGGCACCCTTCTCGTGGCCGAACAGCTCCGATTCCACCAGGTTGGACGGAATCGAGGCGCAGTTGAATTCAATGAACGGCCCCTTGGAGCGTGGCCCGTCGAAATGCAGGGCACGGGCCACCAGTTCCTTGCCGGTGCCGGTCTCGCCTTCCACCAGTACCGGCGGCAGGTCGGTGTTGGCCATACGACGCTCGGCATCGAGCAACTGGCTGATGGTGCCCTTGAGGTACACCATCGGTGCCGATTCGCCGATCAGCGCCTGCACTCCGGATTTCTGCGCCTCGCGGTCCTGATAGAACGACAGCGTGCGTTCCATGCGTTCGGTGGCCAGGGCCTTGTCCAGCAGCAGCTTGAGCTCGGGCAGCGCCACCGGTTTGGTCACGTAGTGAAATGCGCCTTCTTTCATGGCCACCACGGCATCTTCGACGTTGCCATAGCCGGTCATCATGATGACTTTCAGATCCGGCGCGCTGACGCGCAGCTTCTGGATCAGGTCATGCCCGCTCATGCCCGGCAAGGAGTTGTCGGTGAGCACCACGTCGGGAACGAACGTCTTCAATTGCTCCAGTGCGTCTTCAGCCGAGTGGCAGACCGTCACCTCGAAGTCCTTGCGCTCCAGGTAGGTCTGAATATTCTCGGCGAGGAGTTCATCATCCTCGACCAGCAGAATGCTGTGTTCCATATTCCCCTCCCGTTGCCACTTTAAAATTGAGACAAACGCGGGTTCCTTCCTGCTCCTGGCTGGTCAGTTCGACCGAGCCTTCGAAACGCTCCATTATTCTTTTGACCAGGGCCAGGCCCACGCCCAACCCGCCGGTTTTAGTGGTGAAGAACGGCTTGAAGACCATTTGCTGTTGCTGCTTGGTCATGCCCTTGCCGGTGTCGTTGAGAATCATGCGCACGTGCCCGGATGCCGGTGTTTCAACATCGATACTCAACAGGCCCCCCTTGGGCATCGCCTCCAGGGCATTGGCAAACAGGCTATTGAGAATTTGCGTCAGTAGCACCTGTTGGCTGACGACTGGTGGCGCGCTTTTGGGGGTGAAGCGCACCTCGACGTTCGAGCGCTTGATCAGCGGTTCGAAGGCACTGAGGGCATCGTCGATGGCCGCCACCAGATCGACGCTTTCGTGATCGTCGTTGACCGGCCGCAAAGACACCAGCAATTCGCGGACCCAGCGCGACATGCGATCAACCTGACTGATGATGTCGCCGATATTCTTCTGCGCCGAATGGCTGGCGATTTCCTGGGCCAGTTCGGCGCTGGAACGGATGTTGGCCAGAGGATTGCGCAAGCTGTGGGCCACGGCCGAGGACATTTCCCCCAGTGCGACGAAGGTTTCGTTGGCGATCAGTTGTTTCTGCTGGCTCTGCAACAGAATGGCGGCGCGCCTGACGATCCAGAACAACCCCAGGTAAATGGCCGCCCCGCCCAGCAGCGTGGCCAGCCAGATGGCCTTGAACCCGCGCTGGATGCGCTCCACCAGATCCACCGGCTCCTTGTAGATTTCCACCATGGCAATCACTTTGCTTCTGTCGGCATTGAACATGGGGATGTAATTCTCGACGAACAGGTACTGCGGCTCACGCATCAGGCGTTGCTCGGGACGTTCTTCGTCGATCTCGTGGTAGCTGGTGGACACCGGCGCCTTCATTTCGAACGATTCGTCCAGTTCATCGTCGCCTTCGATGCGCTGGCCGATCAGTTCCGGGTTGGTCGACCACACCACCGTACGGTCCAGGGCATAGACGGTGGCCAGCAGAATGTCCGGCAGATGCTCCACATGATCGAGAAACTCGACCCGGGCACCGGCACGGGACGCCGGGTCGACATCGGCGTAGGCGTTGTCCTCGCGTGGGTCGAGCATTTCGCCCATGGTCCGGTTGGGGACGATCGAGGCGTGGCGAATTTCGGCATCGCCGATGGCCTGAATGAATTGTGCAGTGAGCATCGAATCGCGTTCGATGCTCTCTTCCACCACAAAACGCGTGGAAATGTAGCCCAACCCCAATGCCACCCCGGCGATGATGAAAAAGCTTGCCAGGGAGAACCAGCGCACCAGATTGAACGGCGGTCGCCACTCCTTGCTTTCTGCTGCCACCGTTGCCGGCGCAGGTGCTTTTTGTTCTTCCAGTGTCTTCATGGGACTGTCCTGGTTGCCTGTCATCGGGCCTTGCAAGTCGCGCTTCGGATCAGTGTAGGTGGCATTGATCGCAAAGGGCTGAACAACAAAAGTTTTTTGGCGCTACTGCACCAGCGTCTTGTCGGGTCCCACGACCGAATGATGATGTTCGGGTTCTTCATCGGCAGCCAACGCGGTTGCCTTCGGATGCTGGCGGTCGGTTTCCTCTCGCAGAAACTCGATGATCGACTGCGCCGAATGCTCATCCAGGCGCAGGTTGGGCATGGGAATCTTCTCGAAGCGTTCGAACAGCTCCATGGCAATCGGATCTTTCTCCGCGAGCATGCGGTCCGGTTCCCTGATCCAGCGGTTGAGCCAGGCCGGATCGCGTTGCCGGGTCACGCCGATCAGGTCCGGACCAATGCTGCGCAGGCCAAGACCCTGCCCATCCAGTGGGCCCAGGCTGTGGCACGAGGCGCAGCGGGTACGAAACAGTTCTTCGCCATTGCTTGGCGGACGGATCTCGGGGGCGTCGGCATAACTTTGCTCAACGCTCGCGTGTTTCCAGTTTTGCAGTGTGTTGGCCAGTTGATCGGCCAGGATCCAGGGGTTTTCGAAAGGTGAAGCCTTCATCCAGCGACCGGTTTGCTGGTTGCCGACGATCAGGCTCAGGTTGTGGTCCTTGCTGCGGCCGTTGTCGACGCCTTCGATGAACAGGCCGAGTTTTTTGCGCAATTCGGTGACGTCGGCGAATTCCCCGGTGAGGAACTGCCAGCCGGGTCCCACTTGAAAGCGCTGTGAATAGGCCTTGAGCACCTCTGGGGTATCGCTCAAGGGGTCAATGCTGATGGAGTAGAAAAAGACGTCCTTGCCGACCCGGTCGCCAAGCAGTTTCTGCACCTGGCGCAGGCGCGCGGTTTCCAGCGGGCAAGAGTCGCTGCACGAGGTGAAGATGAAGTTGATCACCACCACCTTGCCCTTGATCAGATCATCGAAAAAATGCACCTGCCGACCGTCCTGGTCGGTCAGCAGGGTATTGGGGAAATAGTCGCCACCCCACGGGGTGGCGGATTCGGCAACTACAGCAGGTTCAGCCGTGGCTGCTGGAACAGGTTCGGGCGTCGAGGGTGCCTGGCTGGCCGTCAGCAGCTGGCTGGCCAGCAAACCGGTGACCAACACCAGCACCAGGTGCATGCCCAATGCCCGCGAGCGTGGTGAATGCATCTTCATCTCGATACCCTCCCTGATCAGTTCTTGACTTGCACTTTAGGGCCCAGGCCGTCACCGGTGCGGAAGGTAGGCAGCGCGGCAGAGTTCACGTAGCGCACGCCGTCCCAGCTAGGCAATGGTGTAGGCATCAACTGGAATTGACCGGGCTTCTCGATGTCCCAACGCAGCAGCATCGAGTTGTCCTCATGCTGGGTGTTGTGACAGTGCTCCATGTAGGTCCCGGCGAACTCGCGGAAGTTGATCGCCATTTCCACGTTGTCCAGCCCGTCGGCTTCAGAGCCGATGCGATAGACGTCCTTGCGAGCCCATTTTTCCCATTCCGGTGGCGCCTTGCCGCCGCGGCTGAGGATGATGCCCTCCTCGAAGTGCACATGTACCGGATGGCTCCAGCCCTTGCCGCCAAGCTTGATGTTCCACACCTCCAGGGTGCCGAAGCCGGTAGCGCCCGCATCGGTTGGGCCGTTGGCCAGCTGGGTGGCCGCGTTCAAGCGACGTGGGTCCATGTGGTAGCCGAAACCTTCGTCGGTCTTGACCGTCCAGGGTGCTTCATCGGTGCCGTCGGAACGACCGAAGGTGAAGGTCCGGTGACGCGCCTGGGCCAGCCGCGCCTTGTCGGCAGCGTTGTCGCGGTGAATCTTCAGCGGAATCATCACCAGGCCTTCAGCCTTGCCGGGTTTGGCCGGTTCGTACAGGGATGGGTCCATCGCCAGATCCTGACCGGTGTAGGCCTTGACGTTGAGTTGCAGGATCTTGCCCACCGCCGGGTCACCCTTGTCCCACTGTGGCCCCTTGCTGGTCTGCTTGATCACCGCCAGGTATTTCTCCGAGAGAACGTCCGCCAGCGATACCGGCTCTTTCGGGCCTTTACCGTCTTCACCGACCCGACCATCATGCTCACAGGTCCCGCGCCGGCGACCCGCAAGGCGCTGGCCAAGGCCGGACTGCGGGTGGAAGACATCGACCTGTTCGA
>NZ_JBNNVQ010000088.1:0-24698 GCF_050280625.1 Pseudomonas sp. NPDC089569 | reverse complement strand
GTGCATGTGGTCTATGGCCTGGCGTTCACCACGCTGTTCTTCCGCAACTACTACGTGAGTGTGCCGGATGCGCTGGTCAAGGCGGCGCGCCTGGAAATGCTGGGCAATCATGCCGCCATGCAAGATTGGCTGGCCCAGTATGAAGTGCGTCTGCGCACCGTCGAGAAGTCCGGCCTGGTTTACAAGGCCAGCCTGCGCGAAGACCGCGAGCGTGGTGTGTGGCTGCCGGAAGTCGAGCAGATCTCCCACGGGCTGTCCAACTACGTCACCTTCAACCGCGACTTCTTCGGCAGCAACGACTACAAGACAGTCGTCTCCCTGGGCGCACAGCTGAGCACCCTGCTCGACGAAGGTGCCTACATCCAGCGTGGCGAGCGCAAGAAAGCGGTCACCGAGTTCAAGGAAGCCCTTGATTGGCTGATGGCTGAAAGCACTAAGCGTCACACCATCCAGCGATACAAAGGTCTGGGCGAAATGAACCCGGATCAGCTGTGGGAAACCACCATGGACCCAAGCGTTCGCCGGATGCTGAAGGTGACCATCGAAGACGCCATTGGCGCCGACCAGATCTTCAACACCCTGATGGGTGATGCGGTCGAACCTCGCCGTGACTTTATCGAAAGCAACGCTTTGGCAGTTTCCAACCTGGATTTCTGATCAATTACACAATTGATTGATCAGACGCCCTGACAGGCAAACGAAAAAGGCCAATTCTCTGAATTGGCCTTTTTTATTGCGTGGAGGTGAAGACTAAATCCGGGGCGATTCATCCCGAACACTGACGGCCATTACCAGACGGATCCTGTTCTCGCGAAGATTGCGCGCAAAGTTCTCGGCCATTTTTCCAAAACGGTCCCCCATCACCAGCTTCAAGGTAGGGCCTTGGTTAGCAGATTGTGCAGAGGGCTTCTGGAAGCGATTGAACCACTCGATGAGTTCCTGGGTGACGTCCTGCCAGGTTTCTACCGTTAACCCTGCATCAGCCAGTGACTCACGCGTTTGCATATCGGTAAGCAAAACACTGTCCTCGCTGGTTTCAGCCCACGGAACTGGAAAACTCAGGGCAGGACTGTCTTCTGCTGCGAGTACATCGAAGAATCCGAATTTCCCACCAGGCTTGAGGACGCGACGAATTTCCCGGTAAACCTGAGCGCGGTTGGCAATGTTCATCACGACGTGCTGGGTATAAACGACGTCAAACTGCTCATCCGCAAGGTCCAGATTCAAGAGGTTGCCGACCTGATAATCCAGCAGGTTGTCCATGCCGGTACGCGCGGCCAGCAGCTTTGCCACGGCGACAAAGGACTCCGTCAAGTCCACCCCTGTAACGTGGCAGCCATATTTTTCTGCGGTGTAACGCGAGGGCCCTCCGAGACCTGAGCCGGCGTCCAGAACCTTCATTTCGGGTGTCAGACCTAACAGGTCGATAAAGTCAGCCGTCGTCTCCAGGCCACCGCTGTGGAATTGATCAAATCCAGCAAGTTGTTCACTGGTGATCGGCCCTTCACCCAAGGCTTCAAGCAATTGCTCGACCCTGGTCACCAGATCCTGTTGTTTTGCACCACCCTCGTAATGTTTACGAGCCACATCAGATTCATCGCTCACGACCATCACTCCAATTCACCATTACTGTTGTAACGCCGGGTATTCGTTCATGTCGCAACCATCACATCCGGCATCAGCCTGGTGTGAACTCAGCAGCGTGGGCTTTCACGAATTCGGCGGTGGTCATGGGCTTCTGGCCTGTCAGCGTAAAGACATCATCCGTCAGGCGGTCATAGCGACCCTGAGCATGAAGGTCGGCCATCACGGCGAGATGGTTGACCAAGTGGGCGGGTATACCGAACCCTCTGAGTTTTTCGGTCCAGGCCAACACTGGCACATCGCGATAGCGGATGGTGCGACCAAGCGATTCGGAAAAGGCGCGAGCGTGTTCCGTCAAATCAGCAGACTCAGGGCCGGTGAGGTTGTAAACCTGACCGATGTGTGGTGCCGGATTATCCAGGAGGGTAGCGACGACGCGTGCCACGTCATAAGCCGCAATTGGGGAGGTTCGGGCGTTACCGAGCGGCAGGGCGAGCTCGTCGTTCTCTCTGACTCCGGTGGCGGCCAATCGCAGGAAGAATCCGTCGAGAAACACTGTCGGGCGCACATTGACCACCGGCAGGCCGGACCAGGCGAGCACTTGTTCTGCCAGCCAATGCAACTTGTGCTGTGGACTGCTGGTTGAGTCGTGGATGTTCATTTGCGACACGGTCATCTGCGACATGTTCACGATGGCCTCCACGCCGTGATGACGTGCAACGGCGGCCAGGTTTACCGTCGCTTCAAGATAGGCCGGTGAAATGGACATGCCAAAGTAGATGCGTTTGGTGCCCTCAACGGCGCGGTGTAACGATTGGAGATCGGTCAGATCAGCGACGACCACCTTCGCGCCGAGTTTGCGCAGATGTTCCGCGCGCTCATCTTCGCGACGAACCATCGCACGTACCTTGTGTCCCTTGGCCAATAACAGAGTGACGACACTGCGACCGATGGCGCCGACATCTCCCGCCGCACCTGTGACCAAAATCGGATATTCAATTGAAGTTTTCATAGAGAACTCACCAGGGGCGCGGTGCGCCATCAGAGGATTTCGAAGCCGGAATCGGCATTGAGGGCGGGATGTGCACTGCGTTCATGGAAGTTCGCAGTGGGTGTGCGGTCTATCAGCAGGCTCAGCAACTCCGGACGGTTGTAGTGTCCGGCCGAGTCCATCAGCAGCTTGCGACGGCTGATAAGACTGAAATCGAGATCGGCGATGACTTCGCCCTCCCCCTCACGGAGCGGCTCGCCGATCAACATGCCGTCTGGCGCCACAATGGTGGTGAAGCAACCCCCGGAGATCGGCCCGATCGAGCAGCCCGTATCCTTCATGATTTGCGCCTGTTGATCAGCATCGAGCCATGCCGTGGCATTCACAACGAATACGCCGGATTCCAACGCATGCTGGCGAATATTGATCTCCATGCGTTGTGCAAAGCCTTCACCGAAAGCCGAGCCGGGATACATGGCGGAATGGATCTGCTCGCCGTCGGCCATCATGGCGTAGCGCGCCAAGGGATTGTTGTGTTCGAAACAAGCCAGTTGACCGATGCGGCCGACCTTCGTATCGACTGCCCGCAGGCCCGAGCCATCGCCCTGCCCCCAGATCATGCGCTCGAAGTGCGTCGGGGTAATCTTGCGGCGGCGCTGTACGAGGGTGCCATCAGCGTCGAACAACAGTTGGGTGTTGTAGATGGTTCCGCCATCACGTTCGTTGACACCTATGGAGACCACCATGCCAGCGTCGCGAGCGGCCTGGCCGATGGCATCGGTCGCCGGGGACGGTACGGTTACCGATTGCTCGAGCAGTTTGAGGTGCTCATTGCCGGCCAGAATCTCGACGCCTGTCTGTACCGCTGAGAAATAGGGGTAATACGGCACTACGGTTTCGGGGAACGTAGCGAATTGGACACCTTTCTGCCCAAGTTCGCGGATCTTGCGTGCAACTTTCTCGACAGTCGCTTCCCGGCTGTACAGCACGGGACTGATTTGTACGGCGGCGGCCTTCACGATGGTCATAGTGGTCAACCCTCATTAAAATGATGTATATGCAACATAGTGGTTAAAAGAAAGGCTACCCAGCTAGCCCTTCCGCAGGAAGCGCAGCTGAAAGCTGCACAATGGCGGATGCTCCTTCATCACCCAGTAGTTGCCTGGCCATCACTTGAGCGGCGCGCCAAGCAGGCATGGCTTGAGCGAGCAGCTCGCGGCCTGCCTCGGAAATCATGATGGGGCGGCTGCGCCCCTTGTCGGGCATGATTTCTTCGGCCCATCCCTGGTCGAGTACCAACTGCAAGTTACGCGTCGACGTCGAACGTTCCTGGTGGTTTTCACGGCCTATCTCGGCGCGACTCGCGCCGTCCATGCGGGCAATGAGCACCAGCAGGGAGAACTGCGAGGAACTCAATCCGAATGGACGCAGTTCCTGGTCGAACAGGTTGGTAATCACGCGCGAGATTCGGCGTGTTCGTGTCATCAGGCATTGTTCCGCTACTTCGGTAACGATGCTGCTGACGGTTTCTGTTTTCGGGAGCGATTGAGTTTTCATGGGACAAACAATGATGCATATACACCAATACTTCAACCCCTCCACTCAAAAACCAATGACCACTGGTCGTTAACTGCCACGCCGCTACATGTTCCCGTCAGTGTGCGATTGCGGGACCGTAAAATTGACCGTCGTACTGGTGAGGATCTTGTGGGTTGGATCGGCCACTTCCAGCAGGATCTTGTGCGGGCCGGGTTTCAAGCCAACCACGATGATTGGATCTTCACTGGTGTGCGCCCAGGTTCCTTGCCAGTCGTCGACAGTCACGTGCAGATGAGCGAGGCGTGGAGAGACTCCTGCGGCCGCTTTGCCAAATACCGGCATGATTCGGGCATTCTCTGTCTGGTATTGGATGATGACAACACCGCGGGCAAGTGGCTCGGCGAGCGGGGGATAGGCGATGAGTTTTGGAGCTGTTTCAGACTCCAGCGGAAGGATGGCCGGTGGATGCTGAACATCCGTAGCAGCCTGTGCCCAGGCTACGGCTAAAAGGAAGGAACTCAAGGCAACGAGGGAGCAACGTCTGCGGGCGAGTGGCATGGTATTTCCTCCCGTGTTAATTCATTCGGGACGAAGCTGGATGCGTTCTGATCAGATTAGCAGCGACCTTCCGGCCTGCCGGATTGTGATCCGCTGGTCCGCGCTACCCTCCTTCAATGGGGGACGAATGACGGCTACTCACTGGCCGATGTCACGCTCTCCAGGCGATACCCGTAGCCATAGATCGTCAGCAACTGCCAACCGCGATTGGCAGTCAGTCCAAGCTTGTTGCGCAGGCGATAGATATGGGTGTCCAGCGGGCGCGACGATGCCACTTCCTCATGCGTCCAAAACCGTTCATACAGGTAATCCCGGGACAACGGCCGGCCGAGGTTGCTGAACAGGCACCGTGCCAGGCGATACTCGCGCTCGGTCATGACAACGGGTTTGCCCTCGCGGGTAACACTGAGTTCGCCATCGTCGAATACCAGGTCGTTGAAATGCAGGACTTCACCGGTGGCGGAGTGTCGCGGGCGGTGCCGGCGCAGCACGGCAGCGACCCGAGCCTTTAGTTCATTGGGGCGGAACGGTTTGCTGATGTAATCGTCGGCTCCAGCATTGAGCGCCTGGACGATGTCACTCTCGTCATCGTGGCCGGTGAGCATGATCGCGGCTGGTGGTGCGTCCAGGTGTTCGCGGGTCCAGTGCAAGAGCTCAAGCCCGCTGAGGTCTGGCAGTTGCCACTCCAGAATGATCAAGTCGAAGGTTTCCCAGCGCAGTTGGCGCAGCAAGTCCTCTCCCCGCTCAAAGCTGTGCAGGGCCCAGGCATCCTCTCCTGGTGCAGCCATCTGATGGAGCGTCTGTTCCACCCGGCGCAAGTCAGCCGGCTCATCGTCCAGTATCGCGACTCGCATATGCGCTATTCCTTGGCTCTGAGGGCGTTCCGTTATCAACCCATAGCGCCCGGTTTGGGAGAATGAACCCTGGCAGCCCGCCACTGGCTGTCCGCTATGATTCTAGTCATTGATAAAGACCTGCGCCGCCCACGAAGGCCTTTCTTGTTGCATGCGTGAAACAGCCCGGCGCGGGCATAAAAAAACCGGCTATATCAGCCGGTTTTTTTGCGCCCGAAAAAAACTTATGCACGTTTTTCCGAGTTTTATCAGTTTATGAAATATACATATAAATCATAAGGTTAGAATCATTGGGCATGAGGTTTAAAGGAAACGGTACACAGGTTATCCACAGTGTCTCAGACAACCGCCTGACCGTCCGAAACCGGCGCTTTAGGCGCAGGTGGCAGAGAGCCCATTTCCCGTTGCATCTGCTCGTTCCAGGCCTGAACACGGTCGTTCAAATCGGCAATGGCGCGTGGTCCGCTGCCTTCGGCATACATCGGTGTGCCGATGATCACGGTAATCACCCCAGACTTCTTCGCCCAACCGTTTTTCGGCCAGAACTTGCCGGCGTTGTGAGCAATCGGCAGTACCGGCAGCTCGGCATTGACCGCCAAAGCGGTTCCGCCCCGGGAGAATTTGCCGATGGTGCCGTAAGGAACGCGTGTGCCTTCGGGGAAGATCAGTACCCAGACGTTATCCTTGAGCAATTCGTCGCCCTTCTGGGCTACGTGCTTGAGGGCCGCCTTGGGATTGTCACGGTCGATGGCAATCGGGCGCAGCATGGCCATGGCCCAGCCAAAGAACGGTACATATAGCAATTCACGTTTGAGCACCTGGCTCAATGGCTGGAAGTACGCCGAGAGAAAGAATGTCTCCCAGGTGCTCTGGTGGTTCGACTGAATCACGCAGGGGCGGTCCGGGACATTCTCGGCACCTTTTATTTCATAGCGAATGCCAAGGAAGACCCTGGTCAGCCACAAGGCGCAGCGGCACCAATAAACGTTGATAAAACGATAGCGCGCCTTGAATGGCAGAAAGGGCGCGATAAAAAAGCTCAGGCTGCACCACAGCAAGGAGCTGGTGCCCAGCAGCAGGTAAAAGAGGAAGATTCTGATGGCCTGCAGTATCGACATGGCGACGTTTACCGTTACGGGCATTGCCCGACTGTTCAAGCGCACCCCCGAACATTCCTTGGTCAGGATGTCGAAAGCGCTCTAATTGTGGATAAGTTCTGCGGCAATCGCCGCCAGATCGTCGAAAATCAAAGTGCCTGCCGGTAGGGTCTTGCCCAAAGTCTTTTCGCCTTTCCCGGTCTTGACTAAAACAGGCTGAGAATCGACGGCTTTGGCGGCTTCCAGGTCACCGAGACTATCGCCGACGAACCAAAGATTAGTCAGCGATACGTTGTAATGTGCGGCGATGCTTTTCAGCATCCCGGGTTTTGGCTTGCGGCAATCGCAGCCGTCGTCCGGCCCGTGCGGGCAATAGACGATCAGCCCGACTTCTCCACCCTGCTGCGCCACCAGCGAGCGCAAGCGCTCGTGCATGGCGTCCAGGGTGGCGATGTCGTAATAGCCGCGGGCAATGCCCGACTGGTTGGTAGCGACTGCTACCGTCCAGCCGGCCTTGCTCAACTGCGCGATGGCTTCGATCGAACCGGGGAGCGGGATCCACTCCTCCACCGACTTGATGTACGCATCGGAGTCGTAATTGATCACTCCGTCCCGATCGAGAATCAGCAGTTTCAACAGCAACTCCTCAGCCCAGCAGCGAAATGTCGGCAACGCCGAGGAACAGACCACGCAGACGCGCCAGTAAGGCATAACGGTTGGCGCGGACCTTGGCATCTTCCGCGTTGACCATCACCGCTTCGAAGAACGCGTCCACCGGCTCGCGCAGGGCGGCCAGGCGTGCCAGCGATTCGCTGTACTGGCGCGCAGCGGCCATCGGCTGCACGGCTTCGTCAGCCTGCTTGATCGCCGAGTACAGGGAGAACTCGTTGGCGTTGTCGAAGTACTTGGCTTCCACAACGGTAGGCACCGAGCCTTCGAGCTTGCTCAGCAGGTTCGACACACGCTTGTTCACGGCGGCCAGTGCGGCGGCTTCCGGCAGTTTGCGGAACGCTTGCACGGCTTGGACACGCTGGTCGAAATCCAGCGCCGAACCCGGCTTCAGGGCACGTACCGACAGGTAGGTCGCGACATCGACACCTTCGTCTTCGTAGCGGGCGCGCAGACGGTCGAAGATGAACTCCAGAACCGCGTCGCTCAGGCCGGCGGCCTTGACCTTGGCACCAAAGCCATTCACGGCAAAGGCCACGGCATCGTTCAGGTCCAGATCCAGTTGTTTCTCGATCAGGATGCGCAACACGCCCAGTGCTGCACGACGCAGGGCGTACGGGTCCTTGCTGCCGGTAGGCAACATGCCGATACCGAAAATGCCGACCAGGGTGTCGAGCTTGTCGGCGATGGCCACGGCTGCACCGGTCAGGGTCGATGGCAATTCTGCACCGGCACCGCGCGGCATGTACTGCTCGTTCAGGGCCAGCGCGACATCTTCCGGCTCGCCATCGTTGAGGGCGTAGTAGTAGCCGGCAACACCCTGCATCTCCGGGAACTCGCCGACCATTTCAGTCGCCAGGTCACACTTGGACAGCAGGCCTGCGCGTGCAGCCCAGGAAGCGTTGCCACCAATACGTGCAGCGATGTAGGCGGCCAGTTTGGAAACGCGCTCGGCCTTGTCATAGACGCTGCCGAGTTTTTCCTGGAACACCACGTTTTGCAGGCGCTGGTTGAAGTCTTCGAGTTTCTGCTTCTTGTCTTGCTTGAAGAAGAACTCGGCGTCGGTCAGGCGTGGGCGAACCACTTTCTCGTTACCGGCGATGATCTGCTGCGGGTCCTTGCTCTCGATGTTGGCCACGGTAATGAAACGGGGCAGCAACTTGCCGTCGACATCCAGCAGGCAGAAATACTTCTGGTTGTCCTGCATGGTGGTGATCAGGGCTTCTTGCGGAACATCGAGGAAGCGTTCCTCGAACGAGCACACCAGCGGCACCGGCCATTCGACCAGCGCGGTCACTTCGTCGAGCAGGTCCGGCGGCACGATGGCGGTGCCTTCCTGGCGGGTCGCCAGCTCTTCGGTACGCTTGGTGATGATCTCGCGACGCTCATTGGCATCGGCCAGCACGTAGGCGGCGCGCAGGTCAGCCAGATAGCTGGATGGCGAACCGATACGCACGTTCTGCGGATGATGGAAGCGGTGACCGCGGGAATCGCGACCCGCCTTCTGCGCCAGGATGGTGCAGTCGATGACCTGGTCACCCAGCAGCATCACCAGCCATTGGGTAGGACGAACGAACTCTTCCTTGTGCGCGCCCCAGCGCATGCGCTTGGGGATCGGCAGGTCGTTCAGGGAGTCTTCGACGATGGTCGGCAGCAGGCTTGCAGTCGCTTTGCCGGCGATGTTCTGGCTGTAGCGCAGTTTCGGGCCGCTCTGATCGATTTCGCTCAGGTCGACGCCGCACTTCTTGGCAAAGCCCAGTGCCGCTTGAGTCGGATTGCCGTCGGCATCGAACGCGGCCTGGCGTGGCGGGCCGTCGAGGTTGATGCTGCGATCCGGCTGCTGGGTGGCCAGCGAGGTGATCAATACGGCCAGGCGACGCGGCGCGGCATATACGGTTTTGGTTTCGTAATTGAGGCCGGCAGCTTGCAGGCCCTTGTCGATACCGGCAAGAAACGCCTCGGCCAGGGAGTTCAGGGCCTTGGGTGGCAGTTCTTCAGTGCCCAGTTCAACCAGAAAATCCAGAGCACTCATTGTGCAGCCTCCAGCTTGGCCAGTACTTCGTCACGCAGATCCGGGGTCGCCATCGGGAAGCCCAGCTTGGCGCGAGCCAGCAGGTAGGCTTGCGCAACGGAACGCGCCAGGGTGCGAACACGCAGAATGTATTGCTGGCGCGCGGTCACGGAAATCGCCCGGCGCGCATCCAGCAGGTTGAAGGTATGGGAGGCCTTCAACACCATTTCATAGCTCGGCAACGGCAGCGGCTGGTCGAGTTCGATCAGGCGCTTGGCTTCGCTTTCGTAGAAATCGAACAGTTCGAACAGCTTCTCGACGTTGGCGTGTTCGAAGTTGTAGGTCGACTGCTCCACTTCGTTCTGGTGGAACACGTCGCCGTAGGTCACCTTGCCGAAAGGACCGTCGGCCCAGACCAGGTCGTAGACCGAGTCCACGCCTTGCAGGTACATGGCCAGGCGTTCCAGGCCGTAAGTGATCTCGCCGGTCACCGGGTAGCATTCGATACCGCCCGCTTGCTGGAAGTAAGTGAATTGCGTCACTTCCATGCCGTTGAGCCAGACTTCCCAGCCCAGACCCCAGGCGCCCAGGGTCGGCGATTCCCAGTTGTCTTCGACAAAGCGAATGTCATGCACCAACGGGTCCAGGCCCACGTGCTTGAGCGAGCCCAGGTACAGTTCCTGGAAGTTGTCCGGGTTCGGCTTCAGGACGACCTGGAACTGATAGTAGTGCTGCAGACGGTTCGGGTTTTCGCCGTAACGGCCGTCAGTCGGGCGACGGCTTGGCTGTACATAGGCGGCGTTCCAGGTTTCCGGGCCAATGGCGCGCAGGAATGTAGCGGTGTGGAAAGTGCCGGCGCCTACTTCCATATCGTAGGGCTGAAGTACCACACAACCTTGCTCGGCCCAGTATTGCTGGAGGGCGAGGATCAAGTCTTGGAAGGTACGCACGGCTGGCGTAGGCTGGCTCACGAAATTCACCTGTTTCTTGGGCTGCGATTTAAAGAGCGGGAGTATACCCGATTCATGGCTGCGCACGTCCCCCTGGAGCCTTATGCCACGCTGCTTTTGGTGTTCCGAAGATCCGCTGTACATGGCCTATCACGATCAGGAGTGGGGCACGCCGCTACGCGATGCGCAGGGTTTGTTCGAGTTGCTTTTGCTCGAAGGGTTCCAGGCCGGGCTTTCCTGGATCACGGTGTTGCGCAAACGCGAGCATTATCGCCAGGTGATGTTCGGCTTTGACGTGCAACGCGTGGCGCAGATGAGCGATGCCGAAATCGATGAATTGATGCTCGATCCGGGGATCATTCGCAATCGCCTCAAGCTCAATGCCGCCCGACGCAATGCCCAGGCCTGGCTGGCACTGGAAGATCCGGTGGCCTTTCTCTGGTCCTTTGTCGGCGGCGAGCCGAAAATCAATCATTTCAAGGATCGCACCGAAGTCCCCGCCGTCACGCCCCAGGCTGTGGAGATGAGCAAAGGTTTGAAAAAAGCCGGCTTCACCTTCGTCGGCCCGACCATTTGTTATGCACTGATGCAGGCGTCGGGCATGGTCATGGATCACACGCAGGACTGTGACCGCTACGCGATGCTGGCCAACGGCGGTTAGAATGGCCGCCTCGCGCACAGCACAAGATCAGGAGTGACCTGTGGATAAGTTTAAAGGCGCCTTGCTGGTAGGCGCTCTGCGGCTGTTTGCCCTGCTGCCGTGGTGGGCAGTGCAGGCCGTCGGCTCGGCGATTGGCTGGGTGATGTGGAAAACCCCCAACCGCTCTCGCGATGTGGTACGGATCAACCTGTCCAAATGCTTTCCGGACATGGACCCCGACGAACGCGAACGTTTGGTCGGCCAGAGCCTGAAAGACATCGGCAAGTCCCTGACCGAAAGCGCCTGCGCCTGGATCTGGCCCGCCCAGCGTTCCATCGACCTGGTGCGCGAAGTCGAAGGCCTGGACGTATTGAAAGACGCCCTCGCCTCCGGCAAAGGCGTGGTGGGCATCACCAGCCACCTGGGTAACTGGGAAGTGCTCAACCACTTCTATTGCAGTCAGTGCAAACCGATCATTTTCTATCGTCCGCCAAAATTGAAGGCGGTGGATGAGTTGCTGCAGAAACAGCGCGTGCAACTGGGCAACAAGGTCGCTGCGTCAACCAAGGAAGGCATCCTCAGCGTCATCAAGGAAGTGCGCAAAGGTGGTGCAGTGGGCATTCCCGCTGACCCGGAACCGGCCGAATCCGCCGGAATCTTCGTGCCCTTCTTCGCCACCCAGGCGCTGACCAGCAAATTTGTCCCGAACATGCTGGCCGGCGGCAAGGCCGTCGGTGTGTTCCTGCATGCGCTGCGCTTGCCGGATGGTTCGGGGTACAAAGTCATTCTGGAAGCGGCTCCCGAGGCCATGTACAGCACCGATACCGAGACGTCTTGCGCGGCCATGAGCCAGGTGGTCGAGCGCTATGTGCGGGCGTATCCGAGCCAGTACATGTGGAGCATGAAGCGTTTCAAGAAGCGCCCTCCGGGTGAAGAACGCTGGTATTGAGTCGATTGGCATGATCTGTGGATAACATTCCTGTCGGAGTTATCCACAATCGTTCATACAAGGGCGCAGCAGATGTCCGAACACCGCAAATCATTTCGTATCAAGATCAGCCACGAGAGCGTGGGCGAGTGCCTGGGCCAGACCCGCAATTTGTCGACCACGGGTGTCTACGTCAAGCATCCGGCGCTGTCGAAGGTGCCCAGGGGCGCGGTGGTGTACGGGCAGGTGCAGGACTTGCCCACAGGTGCGCCCCGCGTGCGCATGGAAGTGGTGCAGGTGGATGCCGAAGGTATTGGCTTGCGATACCTCTGATCAGTGCGCCTGACGTTCGAGTTTCTTCAAGAACACGGTCATTTCCTTCTCCGCCTGTTTGTCTCCGTGATTTCGTGCCGCTTCCAGTCCCCGTTCCCAGGCCTGGCGCGCAGCCGCATGATCCGCCAGCGCCAGATGCGCCTTGCCCAGTAGCTTCCAGGCAGCCGAATACTTCGGGTCGATCTCGACGCAGCGCTGAAAATGCTCGACAGCCTTGGCGTTTTCCCCCTGATCCAGATAGCCCTTGCCCAGACCGAAGCGCAGCAAAGAGTTATCCACACCCTTGGCGAGCATTTTTTCCAGGGATTCGATCATTGGTGGGTTCCTTTTTTATGGAGCGTCAGGGAAGTTTATTGTGACTTTGAATCCGCTATCGCTGGCAAGCCAGCTCCCACAAGTCTTTCGGTTGTTCACAAGTGCTGCTTACACCCGAGAACCCTGTGGGAGCTGGCTTGCCAGCGATGGGGTCTGTGCAGTCACCACAAAAACTCAGAAAAAGCTCAACCCCACATGGAACAGCTTTTCCACATCGCGAATATGCTTTTTATCCACAAGGAAAAGAATCACACGGTCACCGGCCATGATGACCGTGTCGTCATGGGCGATGATCACTTCTTCGTCGCGGATGATCGCGCCGATGGTGGTGCCCGGCGGCAGGCCGATGTTCTCGATGGCCTTGCCGATGACCTTGCTCGACTTCGCATCGCCGTGGGCAATCGCCTCGATGGCTTCCGCCGCGCCCCGGCGCAGTGAATGAACGCTGACGATATCGCCGCGCCGCACGTGGGCCAGCAAGGTGCCGATGGTCGCCAGTTGCGGGCTGATGGCGATATCGATGTCGCCACCCTGGATCAGGTCGACGTAGGCCGGGTTGTTGATGATGGTCATCACCTTCTTTGCGCCCAGGCGCTTGGCCAGCAGCGATGACATGATGTTGGCCTCGTCATCGTTGGTCAGGGCCAGAAAGATATCGGCATCGGCGATGTTCTCTTCCATCAGCAAGTCGCGGTCGGAGGCACTGCCCTGCAGCACCACGGTACTGTCCAGGGTGTCCGAGAGATGGCGGCAACGCGCCGGGTTCATCTCGATGATCTTGACCTGGTAACGGCTTTCGATGGCCTCGGCCAGACGCTCGCCAATTTGCCCGCCGCCGGCGATGACGATGCGTTTGTAGGTCTCGTCCAGTCGACGCATTTCGCTCATGACCGCGCGGATGTTCGCTTTGGCGGCAATGAAAAACACTTCGTCATCCGCTTCGATCACCGTGTCGCCCTGGGGCAGGATCGGCCGGTCACGACGAAAAATCGCTGCGACGCGGGTTTCGACATTCGGCATGTGCTCGCGCAGCTGGCGCAATTGCTGGCCCACCAACGGCCCGCCGTAATAAGCCCGTACCGCGACCAGTTGCGCCATGCCGTCAGCGAAATCGATGACCTGCAGGGCGCCCGGGTGCTGGATCAAGCGCTTGATGTAGTTGGTGACCACTTGTTCCGGGCTGATCAGAACGTCAACCGGGATCGCTTCGTTATCGAACAGTTCAGTGCGAGTCAGGTACGCGGCTTCGCGGACCCGGGCAATCTTGGTGGGTGTGTGAAACAGGGTGTGGGCGACCTGGCAGGCGACCATGTTGGTTTCATCGCTGTTGGTCACCGCCACCAGCATGTCGGCATCGTCAGCGCCGGCCTGACGCAATATGGTCGGTAGCGAGCCACGTCCCTGGACCGTACGGATGTCCAGGCGGTCACCGAGGTCTCGCAGGCGCTCGCCGTCGGTGTCGACCACGGTGATGTCATTGGCCTCGCTGGCCAGGTGTTCCGCCAGTGAACCGCCGACCTGCCCCGCACCCAGGATGATGATCTTCATCCAGTCACTCCATTGAATCGGTTTAACCGCGCGCGGCGGCGATCTTGATCAGCTTGGCGTAGTAGAACCCGTCATGGCCGCCCTGCTGGGCCAGCAGCTGGCGGCCATGGGGTTGCTTGATGCCGGCGGCGGTCGCCAGGTCCAGCTCGCGGGCGCCTGGTGTGCGGGCAAGAAACGCTTCAATGACTTCGGTGTTCTCGGTCGGGAGTGTGGAGCAGGTGGCGTACAGCAGGATGCCGCCGACCTCCAGGGTCTTCCACATGGCGTCCAGCAACTCGCCTTGCAGCACCGCCAGTGCAGCAATGTCATCGGCTTGGCGGGTAAGCTTGATGTCCGGGTGACGACGAATGACGCCTGTGGCCGAGCACGGTGCGTCCAGCAGGATGCGCTGGAACGGCTTGCCGTCCCACCAGGCCTGGGTGTCGCGGCCATCGGCGGCAATCAGTTCGGCGCTCAGGCCCAGGCGCTCGAGGTTTTCCCGTACCCGCACCAGACGTTTGGCCTCCAGATCCACGGCGACCACGCCGGCCAGCGCCGGCTCCGCTTCGAGGATATGGCAAGTCTTGCCACCCGGAGCACAGCAGGCATCGAGCACGCGCTGACCTGGCGCAAGATCGAGCAGATCGGCCGCCAATTGCGCAGCTTCGTCCTGAACGCTGATCCAGCCTTCGGTGAACCCCGGCAGACTGCGCACATCGGTGGCGGTGTCGAGGATGATGCCGTCACGGCTGTAAACGCACGGTGTGGCGGCAATGCCGGCCTCAGTCAGCAGGCCGAGGTAAGCATCGCGAGTGTGATGGCGGCGGTTGACCCGCAGAATCATTGGAGGATGCGCGTTGTTCGCCTCGCAGATCGCTTCCCACTGTTGCGGCCAAAAGGCCTTCAAGGATTTTTGCAGCCAGCGCGGATGGGCGGTGCGTACCACGGGATCGCGCTCAAGCTCAGCGAAAATCGTTTCGCTTTCGCGCTGAGCGTTGCGCAGCACGGCGTTGAGCAGGCCCTTGGCCCAAGGCTTTTTCAGTTTGTCGGCGCAACCGACGGTTTCGCCGATGGCGGCGTGGGCCGGCACGCGGGTGTAGAGCAATTGGTAGAGACCGACCAGCAGCAACGCTTCGACATCGGCGTCGGCGGCCTTGAACGGCTTCTGCAACAATTTGGCTGCCAGCGCGGACAAGCGTGGTTGCCAGCGCGCGGTGCCGAACGCCAGATCCTGGGTGAAACCGCGATCGCGGTCCTCGACCTTGTCCAGTTGTGTCGGCAGTGAGCTGTTGAGCGAAGCTTTACCGCCAAGAACAGCAGCCAGTGCCTTGGCGGCAGCCAGACGTGGGTTCATTGAGCGTCCGCCGCTTGGCCCAGCACAGTGCCGGTGGTGAATTTTTCGCGACGGCTATTGAACAGGTCGCTGAAGTTCAAGGCCTTGCCGCCGGGCAATTGCAGGCGGGTCAGGCAAAGCGCCTGCTCGCCGCAGGCAACGATCAAGCCGTCCTTGCTGGCGCCGAGGATTTCCCCCGGTGCGCCCTTGCCTTGCGCCAGGTTCGCGGCCAGGACTTTCAGCGCTTCGCCGTCAAGCGTGCTATGGGTAATCGGCCACGGGTTGAAGGCACGTACCAGACGCTCCAGCTCAACCGCCGGGCGGGTCCAGTCGATGCGTGCTTCATCCTTGTTCAACTTGTGCGCATAGGTGGCGAGACTGTCGTCCTGCACTTCGCCCACAAGCGTGCCGGCGGCCAGGCCGGCAATCGCCTGCACCACTGCTGGCGGCCCCATTTCGGCCAGTCGGTCGTGGAGGCTGCCGCCGGTGTCTTCGGCACTGATTGGCGTGGTGACTTTCAGCAACATCGGCCCGGTGTCGAGCCCGGCTTCCATGCGCATCACGGTCACGCCACTTTCGCTGTCGCCCGCTTCGACGGCGCGCTGGATCGGTGCCGCACCGCGCCAGCGCGGCAGCAACGAGGCATGGCTGTTGATGCAACCCAGGCGCGGAATATCCAGCACCACTTGCGGCAGGATCAAGCCGTAAGCGACCACGACCATCAAGTCCGGTTTCAGTGCTGCCAGTTCGGCTTGCGCCTGTTCGTTGCGCAGCGTTGGCGGCTGCAGCACCGGGATGCTGTTCTCCAGAGCAAGCTGCTTGACCGGGCTCGGCATCAGCTTCTGCCCACGACCTGCCGGGCGATCCGGTTGAGTGTAGACCGCGACGATCTCATAAGGGCTGCTCAGCAGGGCCTTGAGGTGTTCGGCGGCGAATTCCGGGGTGCCGGCAAAGACAATGCGCAGTGGCTCGGTCATGGGTGGCTCTCTATTGCAAAGCATCTGAAAAGAAAAAGGCTTGCCGCGGCAAGCCTTTGAAGAGGGGCATCAGGCGTTCTGGCGATGAAGCTTTTCCAGTTTTTTCTTGATGCGGTCACGTTTGAGCGTGGACAGGTAATCGACGAACAACTTGCCATTGAGGTGGTCGCATTCGTGCTGGATGCACACCGCGAGCAATTCCTCGGCGATCAGTTCGAAAGGCTGGCCGTCGCGGTCCAGGGCCTTGACCTTGACCCTTTGCGGGCGATCGACGTTTTCGTAGAAGCCCGGCACCGACAGGCAGCCTTCCTGATACTGGCCCATGTCGTCGGTCAGGGGTTCAAGTTCCGGGTTGATGAACACTCGCGGTTCGGTGCGGTCTTCGGAAAGGTCCATCACAACGATACGTTTGTGCACGTTGACCTGGGTCGCGGCGAGGCCGATGCCCGGAGCCTCATACATTGTTTCAAACATGTCATCGACCAACTGACGCACTTCGTCGTCCACTACGGCCACCGGTTTGGCGATAGTGCGCAGGCGCGGGTCAGGGAATTCGAGGATGTTCAAAATGGCCATAAGCTTGATGACTGCACGTGTTAGGTAAGGTCGGGCCGGTGGCCAGGCAGGTCCGAAGACGCGGGCTACCGTTGTGAATCGTAGCTCCTTTTCAGGAGTGAGCCAGGAGCGAAATACCGGGTCTCAAGCGTTTCACGCGAACGCACATAATAAAGGGATTCACCGCATGAGGAAATCACTACTCGCCCTGCTCCTTCTGGCTTCGGCTGGTGTGACGTACGGGCAAGTGCAGCTCAGGGAAGATTTTCCACAGCACTACACCGTGGTATCGGGGGACACACTTTGGGACATCGCGGGAAAATACCTCCGTGAGCCCTGGCAATGGCCGCAACTGTGGCAAGCTAACCCGCAAGTCGAAAACCCCGGCCTCATCTACCCCGGCGATTCGCTATCGCTGGTCTACGTCAACGGCCAGCCACGCCTGACCCTGGATCGCGGGGCCTCCCGGGGCACCATCAAGCTCTCGCCGCAGGTACGTCGCAGTCCGGTGGCGGACGCGATTTCGAGCATCCCGCTCAAATCGATCAACAGCTTTCTGCTGAGCAACCGAATCATCGACAGGACAGAGGATTTCGACAAGGCGCCTTACGTGGTCGCCGGTGATGCCGAGCGAGTGCTCAGTGGCATGGGTGATCGTCTCTTCGCCCGCGGCCATTTCGACCCGGCACAACCGGTGTACGGCATCTTCCGCCGGGGCAAGGTCTACACCGATCCGCAGACCGGAGAGTTTCTGGGGATCAATGCGGACGATATCGGCGGCGGCGAGATTGTCGCCACGCAAGGAGACGTTGCCACGTTGGCGCTGCAACGCACGACCCAGGAAGTACGTCTTGGCGATCGTTTGTTCAGTGGTGAGGAGCGCCCGATCAATTCGACCTTCATGCCCAGTGCACCCGGCAGGGAAATCAACGGCCTGATCATCGACGTGCCGCGTGGCGTGACGCAGATCGGCGCGCTGGATGTGGTCACGCTGAACAAGGGCCGGCGCGATGGCCTGGCCGAAGGCAATGTGCTGGTGGTCATGAAGACGGGCGAAACAGTGCGTGACCGGATCACCGGCCAACCCCTGAAGATTCCGGATGAAAGCGCCGGTCTGCTGATGGTTTTCCGCACCTACGACAAGCTCAGCTACGGGTTGGTGCTCAACGCATCGCGCTCGTTGGCGGTCTTGGACAAGGTGCGAAATCCGTAAGCAAGCTTCACAAGTTACCAACAGAGTTATCCACAGCTTGTTCCCGCCTTGGCGGGTACCTTTGACGATCAAGGATGATCCATGTCGCCATCTGCTATTACCTGCGTTTCCCCGGCGGAACTGGAAGCGCGTCTACGCCTGCACCGGTTGCCGGAACTGGGACCGGCGCGATTCAAGAAACTGCTGGAGGCCTTTGGGTCAGCGTCCCGGGCCATCAGCGCGCCAGCCAGTGCCTGGCGTGCGCTGGGCTTGCCATTGGCGTGCTCGCAGGCTCGACGCAGCGCTGAAGTTCGCGATGGGGCCAGCCATGCATTGGCCTGGTTAGAGCGCCCGGCCCAGCATTTATTGATGTGGGACCAGCCGGAGTATCCCGCGCTGCTGGCGCAAATCAGCGATGCGCCGCCATTGATATTCGTGGCGGGCAATCCTGGAATCCTGGAAAAACCGCAGCTGGCCATGGTGGGCAGTCGTCGCGCATCAAGACCCGGCATGGATACCGCCGCCGCGTTTTCCCGCAGCCTGGCCGGTGCGGGATTCGTCATCACCAGTGGTCTGGCCCTGGGTATAGACGCTGCCGCGCATCAGGCGGCTCTGGATGTGGGCGGGCAAACGATCGGGGTGCTCGGCACAGGGCTGGAAAATTTTTATCCACAGCGCAATCGAAGGCTGGCCGATGCGATGATCGCGTCGGGCAGCGCGGTGCTTTCCGAGTTCCCGTTGGACGCAGGTCCCACCGCCAGCAACTTCCCGCGGCGCAATCGAATCATCAGTGGCTTGTCCCTGGGCGTGCTGGTGGTCGAGGCCAGTGTCGCCAGCGGTTCGCTGATTACCGCTAGGCTGGCGGCGGAACAGGGTCGGGAGGTGTATGCGATTCCCGGATCGATCCATCACCCCGGTGCCAAGGGCTGCCATCAGTTGATCCGTGACGGCGCGGTACTGGTGGAGACGGTCGAACATATCCTCGAAGCCCTGCGTGGCTGGCAGCACGTGCCGTTATCCACAGCGTCACCAACGCCTGCTGCATGCCATCCTTTGTTGGCGCTGCTCCACGCCGCGCCTCACACCAGCGAAGCACTGGCCAATGCCAGTGGTTGGGACTTGCCCAAGGTATTGGTGGCGCTGACCGAGCTGGAAATGGAGGGTTGCGTGGTGTGTGAAAACGGGCGCTGGTTTGCGCGGGCAAGCTAGGTTTTAGCGCGAAGATCGGTAAACTGCGCAAAACCTGATTCCGGAGAGTTTTTCATGGTCAACAGTTGGCGTGTGCAACAAGCCGCACGAGCCGTTCGCACAGGAGCGGTGATTGCCTACCCAACCGAGGCCGTCTGGGGGCTGGGCTGTAACCCGTGGGATGAAGAGGCCGTGGAGCGTTTACTGCTGATCAAGGGCCGGTCCGTGGATAAAGGCCTGATTCTGGTTGCAGACAACATTCGCCAGTTCGATTTCCTGTTCGAAGATTTCCCTGAGCTGTGGATGGATCGCATGGCCAGCACCTGGCCGGGACCGAATACCTGGCTGGTGCCGCATCAGAATCTATTGCCGCAGTGGATTACCGGTGTCCATGACACCGTGGCGTTGCGGGTCAGTGACCATCCGCAGGTGCGGGAGCTGTGCAGCCTCGTCGGGCCGCTGGTATCGACCTCCGCCAACCCGCAAGGCAGGCCGGCGGCGCGCACGCGGCTTCGCGTCGAACAGTATTTCCGGGGAGAGGTGGATATGGTGCTCGGCGGGATGCTGGGCGGGCGCAAGAACCCGAGTGTGATCCGGGATCTGGCGACGGGTCGGGTCGTGCGTCCGGATTGATACCGCGTCATCGTTCTTCGCGGGCAAGCCTCGCTCCTACAAGGAAATTTCGTCGTACACAATTTTTGTGTTCGCGGAGGATTCAACGTAGGAGCGAGGCTTGCCCGCGAAGGCGTCCTCAAGGCAACAGAATCACCGACCCGGTCGTACGCCGTGCTGACAATTCTGTCTGCGCCTTCGCCGCATCAGCCAGTGCAAAACGCTGGCTGATGTCCACGTTCAGCTTGCCGCTGATGATCATCCCGAACAGCTCATCGGCCATGCGCTGCAGGTTTTCCGCGTTGTTGGCGTAGGTGCCGAGGGTGGGTCGGGTCACGTACAGTGAACCTTTCGCCGCCAGAATCCCCAGGTTGACCCCGTCCACTGCGCCGGATGCGTTGCCGAAACTCACCACCAGGCCGCGCGGTGCCACGCTGTCCAGAGAGGTGAGCCAGGTGTCCTTGCCGACACCGTCGTACACCACCGGGACTTTTTTCCCGTCCGTCAATTCCAGCACCCGCTGTGCGACGTTTTCATGGCTGTAGTCGATCGTCGCCCAGGCGCCATTGGCTTTGGCCAGCGCGGCTTTCTCTGCCGAGCTCACCGTGCCGATCAACTTCACGCCCAGGGCCTTGGCCCACTGGCAGGCCAGGGAGCCCACGCCACCGGCCGCGGCATGGAACAGGATGGTTTCGCCGCCCTTGAGCTCATAGGTCTGGCGCAGCAAATATTGCACGGTCAGGCCTTTGAGCATGACGGCGGCGGCCTGTTCGAAGCTGATGGCATCGGGCAGGTGAACCAGGTTGGCCTCGGGCAAAACGTGAACGTCGCTGTAGGCACCCAGCGGGCCGCTGCCGTAAGCCACGCGATCACCGACCTTGAACCGGGTGACTTCGATGCCGACCGCCTCGACCACGCCCGCGCCTTCCGCCCCCAGGCCCGAAGGCAAGGCAGGCGGTGGGTAGAGACCACTGCGGTAATAGGTGTCGATGAAATTCAGGCCGATGGCCTTGTTGCTCACGCGCACCTGCTGCGGGCCCGGTGCGGCAGGTTGGTAATCCACATACTCAAGCACTTCGGGGCCGCCATGGGCGCGGAACTGGATACGCTTTGCCATTTGATCTCTCCTGAGACTGGTTTACCAAGCGCACTATCGGACTCCTAAGCTTGATCTTCGTCAACTGCGACGAGCGCACCGGCGGTGGTATGCTACGCGCCCATTTGCGCCGGCTCCGCTGGAGCGCCGCGTAGCTTTGCCCGATCCAAGGTGATGCCATGACTACCCGCACCGAGGCCGTAAAAGCCTACCTGCTCGACCTGCAAGACCGCATTTGCGCTGCCCTGGAAGCCGAAGACGGCGGCACGCGCTTCGTCGAAGATGCCTGGACCCGGCCTGCCGGTGGCGGCGGACGTACGCGGGTGATCGAAAACGGTACGGTCATCGAGAAGGGCGGCGTCAACTTTTCCCATGTCTTCGGTAGCGGTCTGCCGCCGTCGGCCAGTGCCCATCGGCCGGAACTGGCCGGGCGTGGCTTCGAAGCCCTGGGTGTGTCGCTGGTGATCCACCCGCACAACCCGCACGTTCCGACGTCCCACGCCAACGTGCGTTTCTTCATTGCCGAAAAAGAAGGCGAAGAGCCGGTCTGGTGGTTCGGCGGCGGTTTCGACCTGACGCCGTACTACGGCAACATCGAAGACTGCGTACATTGGCATCGGGTGGCCGAACAGGCCTGTGCACCGTTCGGCCCGGACGTTTATTCCCGGTACAAAGCCTGGTGCGACAGCTATTTCCATATCAAGCATCGCCATGAGCCTCGGGGCATCGGCGGTCTGTTTTTCGACGACCTGAACGAGTGGGACTTCGACACCAGTTTCGCGTTCATGCGCGCCATTGGTGATGCGTACATCGATGCTTATCTGCCAATTGTGCAGCGTCGTAAAAAGGATGCGTTCAGCGCGCAACAGCGTGAATTCCAGGAGTACCGTCGCGGGCGCTACGTCGAATTCAACCTGGTGTACGACCGAGGCACCTTGTTCGGCCTGCAATCGGGCGGACGTACGGAGTCGATCCTGATGTCCCTGCCACCGCAAGTACGCTGGGGTTATGACTGGAAGGCCGCGCCTGGCAGCGAGGAAGCGCGCCTGACCGACTACTTCCTGCAAGATCGCGACTGGTTGGCCGAGGCCTGAACGAGGAATGTTGATGGACCGTTATGTCGTATTCGGTAACCCGATTGGCCACAGCAAGTCGCCACTGATTCATCGCCTGTTTGCCGAGCAGACCGCGCAGAAACTCGATTACAGCACTTGCCTTGCCCCCCTCGATGATTTTTCCGGCTGCGCCCGGTCATTTTTCATCGAAGGTCGCGGGGCGAACGTCACGGTCCCATTCAAGGAAGAAGCCTATCGCCTGGCGGACAACCTGACGGCGCGGGCGCAACGGGCCGGTGCGGTGAACACCCTGAGCAAACTGGCTGACGGCACCTTGCTCGGTGATAACACCGACGGCGCTGGCCTGGTTCGGGACCTGACGGTCAACGCCGGCTTCAGCCTCCAGGGCAAACGCATCCTGTTGCTCGGTGCCGGCGGGGCCGTGCGCGGTGCCCTGGAGCCATTGTTGGCCGAGCAACCGGCCTCGGTCATCATCGCCAACCGAACGGTGGACAAGGCCGAATTGCTGGCGGAACTGTTCTGCGACCTGGGGCCGGTATCGGCCAGTGGTTATGACTGGTTGCAGGAGCCGGTGGACCTGATCATCAACGCCACCTCCGCGAGCCTGACAGGCGATGTGCCGCCCATTGCCGCCAGTCTTGTCGAACCGGGCAAAACGGTGTGCTACGACATGATGTATGGCAAGGAGCCGACTTCGTTCTGCCGCTGGGCCAGCGCGCAGGGTGCGGCGGTTTCGATGGACGGCCTGGGGATGCTCGCCGAGCAGGCGGCAGAAGCGTTCTTCCTGTGGCGCGGCGTGCGACCGGACACGGCACCGGTGCTGGCCGAGCTACGCCGCCAGCTAGCCCTCTAACCCGCCCCTGTTGTTGTAGGAGCGAGGCTTGCCCGCGAAGGCGTCCTAAAAAACGCCAAGAGCTTCGCGGGCAAGCCTCGCTCCTACAACAGGGGGGGTGTTCAGTCTTCGAAGCGGATCGGGCACTTCTCCGCGCCTTCGAGCTTTCTCAATTCTTCCACCACCTGTGGCCGTGCCCGGCGCAAGGTCAGGCTGCGATCCTGGCGCAGTAGCCGTCGCGCTTCCTGATGCAGCATTTCCACCCCTGAATAGTCGATGAAGTTGATCTGCTGCGCCTCGATCACCACACGTGCGCCGTGCATTCTTTGCAAGCGCACTTGCAGGTAATGGCTGGCGCCGAAGAATATCGAACCGCCGACCCTCAGGATGTCTTCGTCGCCGTCGCGCACGTGTTGTACCCGCGGTTGCGAGGTGCGCTTGAGATAGAAGAACAGTGACGCCAGCACGCCGGCATAGATCGCGGTCTGCAGCTCCAGCAGCAGGGTCGCGGCGCACGTCAGGGCCATGACCGCGAATTCTGCGCGGCTGACCCGCAACAACGCACGAATACCACGATGATCCACCAGTCCCCAGGCAATCAACAGGATGCTGCCGGCCATTGCCGGAATCGGGATGTGCGCGATCAAACCGGCACCGAAGAGCGCAAACAGGGCGACCCACAGCGCGGAAAAAATGCCTGCCAGCGGCGAGCAGGCGCCCGCTTCATAGCTCAGGCCCGAGCGGGTAAAGGAGCCGGCGGACAGCGATCCGGAAAAGAATGCGCCCACGATGTTGGACAGGCCCTGGGCGCGGACCTCCTGGTTGGCGTCGAGCAATTGCTGCGAACGTGCGGAGATCGAGCGGGCAATCGACAGGCTGGTCACCAACCCCAGCATGCCTACCGCCACGGCGCTGGGCAGCAAGCGCAGGACCAGGTCGAGGTCCAGGGGCAGCGGGCTCAAGGGCGGTAATTGTCCGATAAAGGCGCTGACCAGTTGTACATGGCCGAACATCGAGGGCCATAGCGCAACCAGAGCGCTAGCCAATATCAGAGTTATCAACAGGGTTGGCCATCGAGGCAGCAACTGCTTCAGTACGATGCCGACCACCACCGTGGTCATGCCGAGCACCAGCGAGGGTTTATCCACAGCGCGCAAGTGTTGCAGCAGATCCATGAGGCTCGCCAGTGCGGTGGATTTGCCTGGCAGATCCAGCCCCAACAGGTTCGGCAGTTGGCCAATGGCAATCACCACCGCCGCACCGAGGGTAAAGCCGAGCACGACCGAATGCGAAACGAAGTTCACCAACGCCCCAAAGCGCAGTAATCCCAGGAGCCACTGGAAAATGCCGGCCAGGAAGGTCAGCAGCAGGATCAAGGTGACGTAGTCCTGTGATGCCGGAACAGCCAACGGGCTGACACTGGCGTACAGGACGATGGAAATGGCTGCCGTGGGGCCACAGATCAAATGCCACGACGAGCCCCACAGGCAAGCGATCAACACCGGGATGATTGCCGCATACAGGCCGTACTCCGGTGGAAGTCCGGCGATCAGCGCGTAGGCAATGGATTGTGGCAACGCGAGAATGGCGCCGCTGAGACCGACGATCAAATCGCGACCGACACTGGCGCGGGTTTGCCGGGGTAGCCAGGCAAGAAACGGCAAGAGTGAATGGCGGCTGGGAAGGGCCATGGAGCCTCTGGGGCAGGGTTTACGAAAGAATATCAGGACCTCAGGGTCTGTAGGAGCCAGGCTTGCCGGCGAAGGCGCCATCGAAATAGCCAACCCCCCCAACCCAGGCACCAACAGATATTACATAAAAATTTGGTTTGACCACCCGCA
>NZ_JBNNVQ010000087.1:0-24940 GCF_050280625.1 Pseudomonas sp. NPDC089569 | reverse complement strand
GGTCGAATAGACGAACTCCATGTCGAACGGAGGATCCTTGCGCATCAGGATCACATCCAGATCGCTGAGCAACGTGTCCTGTTCGGCTTCCAGCAACTGCTGTGTATACGGATGTTGGGGGGCGGCAAAAATGCTTTGCGCGTCTCCCTGTTCGACCACTTGGCCATGCTTGACCACCATCAACTGGTGGCTCAGCGCCTTGACGACAGCCAGGTCATGGCTGATGAACAGATACGTCAGGTTGTACTTGTGTTGCAGTGAACGCAGTAGCTCCACCACTTGGCGTTGAACGGTCCGGTCGAGGGCCGAAGTCGGTTCGTCCAGTAGAATCAACGCCGGTTTTAGCACCAATGCCCGGGCAATGGCGATTCTCTGCCGTTGCCCTCCGGAAAATTCGTGGGGGTAGCGGTGCCGGGTTTCCGGATCCAGGCCTACCTCCCTGAGTGCTGCAATAATCGCTTGTTCCTGTTCGGCCTCGGTGCCGATCTTGTGTATCCGCAGGCCTTCGCCAACGATCTGGCTGACGCACATCCTTGGGCTCAGGCTGCCGAACGGGTCCTGAAACACCACCTGCATTTCCCGGCGCAACGGCCTGACCTGTTGTTGCGTCAGGCAGTCTAGCTGCTTGCCTTCAAAACGTATGACGCCCTGGCTGCCAATCAGGCGCAGGATCGCCAGACCCAGCGTCGATTTGCCGGAACCGCTTTCGCCCACGATGCCCAGGGTCTGGCCCTGGGGCAGGCTGAAATTGATACCGTCAACCGCCTTGACGTAATCCACCGTGCGCTTGAGCAGGCCTTTCTTGATCGGGAACCAGACTTTCAGGTCCTGTACCGCCAGCAATGGCGGGCCGATTACGTTGCCCGCCGGCGCCCCACCGGGCTCCGCTGCCAGCAGAACCCGAGTGTACGGATGCTGCGGCGCGCGGAACAGCTCTTCGCACGATGCCTGTTCGACGATGCAACCGCGCTGCATGACACATACTCGATGCGCAATTCTTCGTACAAGGTTCAAATCGTGACTGATCAGTAGCAGCGCCATGCCCAGTCGGGCCTGCAATTGCTTGAGCAATTCGAGGATTTTCAGCTGAACGGTCACGTCCAGTGCCGTGGTCGGCTCGTCTGCAATCAGCAGTTCCGGCTCGTTGGCCAGGGCCATGGCGATCATGACCCGCTGGCGCTGGCCGCCGGACAGCTCATGGGGCAGGGCCTTGAGCCGCTTGTGCGGCTCGGGAATGCCGACCATCTCCAGCAGCTCCAGGGTGCGCTTGGTCGCCACCTTGCCGACCAGGCCCTTGTGGATGCCGAGCACCTCGTTGATCTGCTTCTCGATGGAGTGCAGGGGATTGAGGGAGGTCATCGGCTCCTGGAAGATCATCGCGATCCGGTTGCCACGGATGTGGCGGATGGTTTTTTCCTTCAGGTTCAGCAGGTTCTGCCCGGAGTATTCGATGGTGCCCGATGGGTGCCGGGCGAGCGGATAGGGCAACAGGCGCAGAATCGAGTGGGCGGTGACCGATTTGCCGGAGCCGCTTTCGCCCACCAATGCCAGGGTTTCGCCGCGCTTGATATCGAAGCTGACGTTTTCGACCACGCGCTGGCGATGTTCGCCGACGACGAATTCGACGGCGAGGTCGCGCACTTCGATCAGATTGTCCTGATTCATTTCACTTCCTCGGGTCGAAGGCGTCGCGAGCGGACTCGCCGATGAACACCAGCAGGCTCAACATCAGCGCCAGCACCGCAAAGGCGCTCATGCCCAGCCAGGGGGCCTGCAGGTTGGATTTGCCCTGTGCGACCAGTTCGCCCAGCGACGGACTGCCGGCCGGCAGACCGAAGCCCAGGAAGTCCAGGGCGGTCAGGGTGCCAATGGCGCCGGTCAGGATGAACGGCAGGAACGTCATGGTCGAGACCATGGCATTGGGAAGGATATGGCGAAACATGATCGGGCCATTCTGCATGCCCAGTGCCCGCGCCGCACGCACATATTCAAGGTTGCGTCCGCGCAGGAACTCGGCACGAACCACGTCCACCAGGCTCATCCAGGAAAACAGCAGCATGATGCCCAGCAGCCACCAGAAATTGGGCTGGACGAAGCTGGCGAGAATGATCAACAGGTACAACACCGGCAGGCCGGACCAGATCTCCAGAAAGCGCTGGCCGGCCAGGTCGACCCAGCCACCGTAGAACCCCTGCAACGCCCCGGCAACCACGCCGATGATCGAGCTGAACAGGGTCAGCGTCAGGGCGAACAATACCGAGACACGGAAGCCGTAGATCACCCGTGCCAGGACGTCGCGTCCCTGGTCATCGGTGCCCAGCAGGTTGTCCGCCGAGGGCGGTGCCGGGGCCGGAACCTTCAGGTCGTAGTTGATGCTCTGGTAGCTGAACGGAATCGGCGCCCACAACACCCAGGCGTCCTTTGCCTTGAGCAGTTCGCGGATATACGGGCTCTTGTAGTTGGCCTCCAGCGGGAACTCTCCGCCGAAGGTGGTCTCCGGATAGCGCTTGACTGCCGGGAAGTACCAGTTGTTGTCGTAGTGCACGACCAGCGGCTTGTCGTTGGCGATCAGTTCGGCACCCAGGCTCAGGCCGAACAACACCACAAACAGCCACAGCGACCACCAGCCACGCTTGTTGGCCTTGAACAGTTCCAGGCGTCGGCGATTGAGCGGGGACAGGTTCATCTCAATGCTCCCGGCTTTCAAAGTCGATGCGCGGATCGACGAAGGTGTAGGTCAGGTCGCCGATCAATTTCACCACCAGCCCCAGCAAGGTAAAAATGAACAGCGTGCCGAACACCACCGGGTAATCGCGGTTGATGGCGGCTTCGAAACTCATCAGGCCGAGGCCGTCGAGGGAGAAAATCACCTCCACCAGCAGCGAGCCGGTGAAGAAAATGCCGATGAAGGCCGACGGAAAACCGGCAATGACCAGCAACATGGCGTTGCGGAACACATGGCCGTACAACACCCGGCGATTGGTCAGCCCCTTGGCCTTGGCCGTGATGACGTACTGCTTGTTGATTTCGTCGAGGAAGCTGTTTTTGGTCAGCAGGGTCATGGTCGCGAAGTTGCCGATCACCAATGCGGTCACCGGCAGTGCCAGGTGCCAGAAGTAATCGAGGATTTTGCCACTCATGCTCAGTTCGTCGAAATTGTTCGAAGTCAGCCCGCGCAACGGGAACCAATCCAGGTAGCTGCCGCCGGCAAACACCACAATCAGCAGGATGGCGAACAGAAACGCCGGGATGGCATAGCCGACGATGATCGCCGAACTGGTCCAGACGTCGAAGTGGCTGCCGTGTCGCGTGGCCTTGGCAATGCCCAGCGGGATCGACACCAGGTACATGATCAGCGTGCTCCACAGCCCCAGGGAGATCGACACCGGCATCTTTTCCCTGATCAGGTCGATGACCTTGGCGTCGCGGAAAAAGCTGTCGCCGAAATCCAGGCTGGCGTAGTTCTTGACCATGATCCACAAGCGTTCCGGCGCCGATTTGTCGAAGCCGTACATGTGCTCGATTTCCTTGATCAGTGCAGGGTCCAGGCCCTGGGCTCCGCGATAGGACGAGCCTGCCACCGATACTTCCGCACCGCCGCCGGCGATGCGGCTGGTGGCGCCCTCGAAGCCTTCGAGCTTGGCGATCATCTGTTCCACCGGACCACCGGGAGCGGCCTGGATGATCACGAAGTTGATCAGCAGGATGCCGAACAGGGTCGGAATGATCAGCAGCAGTCGCCGAAAAATATACGCCAGCATCTGATTACTCCGTGCCCGCAGGGTCGGCTTGCAATTTGGTTTCGACCTCTATGGCCGGTTTCGCATCGGGCTTGACCCACCAGGTGGCCGTGCCGATGTCATATTTGGGCGAGACCTGCGGATGACCGATATGGTTCCAGTACGCCACGCGCCAGGTTTTGATGTGCCAGTTGGGTATCACGTAATAGCCCCATTGCAGCACTCGATCCAGTGCCCGGGCGTGAGCGACCAGGCTTTTTCGCGAATCGGCGTTGATCAGTTGTTCGACCAACTGGTCCACCACCGGGTCTTTCAGGCCCATGGAGTTACGGCTGCCGGGTTTGTCGGCGGCCGCGGTCATCCAGAACTCACGCTGTTCGTTACCCGGTGAATTGGACTGCGGGAAGCTGCCGACGATCATGTCGAAATCCCGCGAGCGTACACGGTTGACGTATTGCGACACATCGACCCGGCGGATGACCAGCTCGATGCCCAGGTCGCTCAGGTTGCGCTTGAACGGCAACAGCACCCGTTCGAATTCGGTCTGGGCCAGCAGGAACTCGATGCTCACCGGCTTGCCGGTGGCGTCGACCATCTTGTCATCGACAATGCGCCAACCGGCCTCTTGCAGCAATTGCCAGGCCTTGCGTTGCTGGGTGCGGATCATGCCGCTGCCGTCGGTGACCGGGTTCTGGAAGGCTTCGGTGAACACTTGCTCGGAAATTTTTCCGCGAAACGGTTCGAGAATCTCCAGCTGATCGGTATCGGGCAGTCCGGTCGCGGCCATTTCCGAGTTTTCGAAGTAGCTGCGGGTGCGTGAGTAGGCGCTGTTGAACAGTTGCTTGTTGGTCCATTCGAAGTCCAGTAACAGGCTCAGGGCCTGGCGCACGCGTACGTCCTGGAACACCGGGCGACGCAGGTTGAACACGAAGCCTTGCATGCCGGTGGGGTTGCCGTTGGGAATCTGCTCCTTGATCAGGCGTCCTTCGGTGACCGCCGGGATGTTGTAGGCGTTGGCCCAGTTTTTCGCGGTCATTTCCAGCCAGTAATCGAACTGTCCGGCCTTGAGACCCTCCAGGGCCACGGTATTGTCGCGGTAATAGTCGGTGAGCATGACATCGAAGTTGTAGAAACCACGGTTGACCGGCAGGTCCTTGGCCCAATAGTCCTTGACCCGCTCGTAGCGCACCGAGCGTCCGGCTTTCACTTCGGTGACCCTGTACGGGCCGCTGCCCAGCGGGATTTCCAGGTTGCCCTTGTTGAAATCGCGGGTCGCCCACCAGTGCTTGGGCAACACCGGCAATTGGCCGAGGATCAGGGGTAGCTCACGATTGTTCGAATGCTTGAACTTGAACAGCACGGTCAGCGGGTCTTCCGCGATCACATCGTCGACGTCGCTGTAGTAGCCACGGTACATCGGCGCGCCGTCCTTGATCAGGGTCTGGAAGCTGAACACCACATCTTCGGCGCGGACCGGATGGCCGTCATTGAAACGTGCCTCCGGACGCAAGTAGAAGCGCACCCAGTCGTTGTTCGGGGCCTTTTCAATCTTGCCGGCGATCAGGCCGTACTCGGTAAAGGGCTCATCCAGGCTGTGCCGGGTCAGGGTGTCGTAGATCAAGTCGATATCGTTGGCCGACACGCCCTTGCTGATGAACGGGTTGAGGCTGTCGAACCCGCCGAAACCGGCCTGGCGGAAGGTACCGCCCTTGGGCGCCTGCGGGTTGACGTAGTCGAAGTGCTTGAAGTCGGCCGGGTATTTCGGTGGTTCGTTGTACAGGGTCAGGGCATGTTGCGGGGCGGCACAGGCCAGTCCGGCGAACAACAGGGCGCTGGCCTGCAAGAGCAGGGCGCTGATGGGTTTCATCGATCTTTCTCCGAAGATTTCAGCCACCATGCGCTCAGGCCCAGCGTGTAGGGCGGCGTGGTGACGAAGGCGAACCGGTTGCGGTAAGCCAGGCGGTGATAATTGAGGTACCAGTTGGGAATGATGTAGTGCTGCCACAGCAGCACCCGGTCCAGGGCCTTGCCGGCGGCGACTTGTTCGTCGCGGGTCCTGGCTGCCAACAGTTGATCGAGCAGCTGATCGACCACCGGGTTGGCAATGCCTGCGTAATTCTTGCTGCCCTTGATGGCGGCCTGACTGGAATGGAAATACTGCCACTGCTCAAGGCCAGGACTCAGGGTCTGGTTGAGGGTCATCAGAATCATGTCGAAATCGAACTGGTCGAGGCGCTGTTTGTATTGAGCGCGATCGACCGTGCGCAACCGCGCATCGATGCCGATGCTGGCCAGGTTCTCGACGTAGGGCTGAAGAATGCGCTCCAGGTTTGGATTGACCAGCAGGATTTCCAGGTGCAACGGTTGACCGGCGGCGTTCTGCAGGCGTTGGCCGTTGAGTTTCCAGCCCGCTTCGGCGAGCAGGCCCAGTGCCTTGCGCAGGGTATCGCGGGGAATCCCGCGCCCCTGGGTCTGCGGCAGGGTGAACGGCTCGGTGAACAGCCTGGCAGGCAATTGCTCACGCCAGGGTTTGAGCAACAGCCATTCTTGACCGACCGGCAGGCCGGTGGCGGAGAATTCGCTGTTGGGGTAGTAGCTCATGGCGCGTTGGTAGGCGTTATCGAACAGTGTGCGGTTGGTCCACTCAAAGTCGAACATCAGCCCCAGCGCTTCACGCACTTTGACCTGGGATAGGGTCGCACGACGGCTGTTCATGAACAGACCCTGACTCTGGGTCGGTATCTGGTGCGGCATCTGCGCCTTGATGACTTCGCCCCGGCGTATGGCCGGAAAGCCATAGCCGGTGACCCAGTTTTTCGCCTGGTGCTCGATATAGATATCGAACTCGCCGGCCTTGAACGCTTCGAACGCCACGTCGCTGTCGCGGTAGAACTCGACTTCCATGCGGTCGAAATTGTACTTGCCGCGATTGACCGGCAAGTCCTTGCCCCAATAATCCTTGACGCGTTCGAACACGATCTGTCGCCCAGGCGTCACCGAGGTGATGCGATACGGGCCGCTGCCCAGTGGTGGTTCGAAGGTCGTGGCCTTGAAGTCGCGGCCTTTCCAGTAATGTTGCGGCAGTACCGGTAGCTCCCCCAGACGCAGGATCAGCAATGGATTGCCGGCGCGCTTGAACACGAAGCGGATTCGCTGGGGTGTGAGAATGTCGACCCGTGCCACTTCCTGCAGGTTGGTACGGTACTGAGGATGTCCTTCCTTGAGCAGCAAGCGGTAGGAAAATGCCACGTCATGGGCGGTGATCGGCGTGCCGTCGTGGAACCGCGCTTCGGGGCGCAGATTGAACACGACCCAGCTGCGGTCTTCGCTGTACTCCACCGATTGGGCGATCAGGCCATAACTGGAGGTCGGCTCGTCGCCGGACGGCGCGTACAGCCCTGTGCCCACCATCAGTGGCTCGTTGAGCTCATTGATGCCGTATTGCAGGAAGTTCGGCGTGGTGACCGGGCTGGTGCCCTTGAAGGTGTAGGGGTTGAGCGTATCGAACGTGCCAAACGCCATCACCCGCAACGTTCCGCCCTTGGGCGCTTGCGGGTTGACCCAGTCGAAGTGGGTGAATCTGGCCGGGTACTTGAGTGTGCCGAACTGCGCATAACCGTGGCTTTCGCTGATCGTCGCGCTTGCGGTGGAGCTCAAGGCCAGGCTGATCAGGAGCAGGAGGAGGGGACGCTTCAAGTAAGAAATCCGATCCAGGCGGCTTGGGCTTAGTGATCCGTACAGTAACAGCTTGTCTGGGCAGGAAAAAGACAAGAGCCCGATGCGTCAGGCCGGTCGTTCCCGTATTGAACACCGCAGTCTTTACAGGCGCGAGCCTGCTCGCGATGGGGCGGCAAATTCAGCATCCATGTTGGCTGATACGCCGCTATCGTCGGAACACCGCCCGAAGCAGGTCGTGCCACGGCATTTGCGCATTTCCAGCATTGCACAGGCAATAAAAAAGCCCCTGGATTCAGGGGCTCATTGTTTAGTGCGGGTTCGAGACCGTCAGCATCTGACCGGGTTTGAGTGCCTGGCCGACACGCGGGTTCCAGCGCTTGAGATGTTGCATCTCGACGTTGAAGCGCTTGGCGACGATGGCCAGCGAGTCGCCTTGCTGAACCTTGTATTGCGTCTGTGGTTTTTTCGACTTGGTCCCGGAGTTGGCTGCGACCACGGTGTTGATGCGTCCCGGGCTGCGCTTGCTGGTGTCCTGCATGACCAGGGTCTGCCCGACCTTGAGTTTCTTGCCGGACAGCTTGTTCCAGCGTTGCAGGTCCTTGATATCGACATCGTTGGCCTTGGCGATGGAGCCCAGGCTGTCGCCGCGCTTGACCCGGTAGTTGCGCTTGACGCTGGCGACTTCCGTACGGTCGGCGCCTTCGAATACCGGCTTGAGCGGTTTCTTGCTGATCAGCTCTTCCGGGCGCATGGTCTGCAGACTGGTGGTCAGCAGTTGCGCCTTGGAAGTCGGCACCAGCAAATGCTGGGGGCCGTCGATGGTGGTGCGTTGCTTGAAGGCCGGGTTGAGCTGGAACAGCTCGTCTTCGTCGATATTGGCCACCGCGGCAACCTTGGACAGGTCCATGCGCTGGTTGATCTCGACGACCTTGAAATACGGTTCGTTGGCGATCGGGTTGAGGTTCACGCCATAGGCTTCCGGCGCCATGACCACTTGCGAGAGTGCCAGCAACTTGGGGACATAGGCCTGGGTTTCGGCGGGCAGCGGCAGGTTCCAGTAGTCGGTTGGCAGGCCAAGCTTTTCGTTACGCTCGATGGCCCGGCTGACCGTGCCTTCGCCGGCGTTGTAAGCGGCCAGCGCCAGCAACCAGTCACCGTTGAACATGTCGTGCAGGCGGGTCAGGTAGTCCATTGCCGCGGTGGTCGAGGCGGTGATGTCGCGACGGCCATCATAGAAGCGGGTCTGGCGCAGGTTGAAGTAGCGGCCGGTGGACGGAATGAACTGCCAGAGTCCAACCGCGTCAGCCCGGGAATAGGCCATCGGGTTGTAGGCGCTTTCGATGACCGGCAGCAGTGCCAGCTCCAGCGGCATGTTGCGTTCTTCGAGGCGCTCGACGATGTAGTGAATGTACAGGCTGCCACGTTCCCCGGCGTTTTCGAGGAAGGAGGGGTTGCTGGCGAACCACAGGCGTTGTTGCTCGATACGCGGGTTGACGCCCAGGCCATCCTGCAACTGGAAGCCCTGGCGCATACGTTCCCAGACGTCTTGCGGAATCTGCGGGCTCGGCTTTTCACTGAGCCACACAGGCTTCTGCTTGGCACGCGCGGCAATATTCGAAGTGTGTGCCGCATCGGTTTGCGGCACATGGCTGGAACAGCCCGCCAATGTCGCGGACACGACCACCGCTATGGCTTGTGCCAGGCGGGTCAAGGCGTCCGAACTGATGGCATTGCGAATAGGTGACGACATTGGCTGAACGTTAGTTCCGGGCAAAAATGTCGGGCGATTCTAGAAAGCGCACCCCACGCGGTCAACCTTCGGGCATTTACCAGCCGTCAAGCGGGCGGTTTAGAACGTGTCTTTCCACGCCCTCAGCGCAGCAAAAACCATATCGGGCTTGGAGTTATCGGTGCCGGTCCGTTCGTCCGCTTTTTGTTTAACAGATGTTTCACCGGTACGTAGAAACGGGTTTGTGCGTTTTTCAAGGTCCAGTGTGGAGGGCAGCGTAATGATCCCTGCCTCCCGTTGGCCGGTGACAGTGGCCAGTCGGTCGAGGACGTCGGGGTTTTGCGGTTCGACGGCGGCGGCAAAGCGCAAATTGCTCAGGGTGTACTCGTGGGTGCAGTAGACCTGCGTATCCCCGGGCAGGGCCGCCAGGCGAGACAGCGAGGCATGCATCTGCCCGGGCGTTCCCTCGAACAGGCGCCCGCAACCGGCGGCGAAGAGGGTGTCGCCACAAAACAGCCAGCCGCGGTGATAGTAGGCAATGTGCCCAAGGGTATGGCCGGGCACGGCGATGACGGCAAATTCATGACCCAGTACGGTGATGCGATCGTTGTCCCGAAGCGCCACGTCCCGGGCCGGAATGGTTTCGCTGGCCGGACCGTAGACCTTTGCGTCCGTCGCTTTCTTCAGCAGTTGGACGCCGCCGACGTGGTCATGATGATGGTGAGTGATCAGAATATCGCTCAACACCCAGCCCGGATTCGCCGCGAGCCAGGCCTGCACCGGCGCGCAGTCGCCCGGATCGACCACGGCGCAGCGTCGGCTGTCGGTGTCTTGCAACAACCAGATGTAGTTGTCGGTGAAGGCGGGCAGGGCAGTGATCTGTATCATGGTCGAATTCGCCAAGCGGAAAACAATGGCGCATCTTAGAGCTTCCTGGTGCGTTGGAGAATGCAATGACCGATAAAGCGTTCGCTCAGGCCGACCCTGACTGGCTGACGTTGATCAGCGCGGCCCGCGAGTGGCTGTCCGGCCCGCTCGGGCAGTTTTTGCTGGATGAAGAGCGGCGCATGCTCGAAGAGGAGCTGGGCCGTTTTTTCGGCGGCTACCTGGTGCATTACGGCCCGTCGGCCCAGACACCGCCGTCGGCACCGCAGGTCCAGCGCAATGTGCGCCTGGGCGCCCCCTTGCCGGGTGTCGAAATAGTCTGTGAAGAGCAGGCCTGGCCATTGAGCGAACATGCCGCCGATGTCGTGGTGCTGCAGCACGGACTGGACTTTTGCCTGTCCCCTCATGGGCTTCTGCGTGAAGCGGCCAGCAGTGTGCGGCCTGGCGGGCATCTCTTGATCATCGGGATCAACCCCTGGAGCAGTTGGGGCTTGCGTCATGTATTTGCCCACGATGCGCTGCGCAAGGCCCGTTGCATTTCGCCGTCGCGAGTGGCGGACTGGTTGAACCTGCTGGGCTTCGCGCTGGAGAAACGCCGCTTCGGATGCTATCGTCCGCCCCTGGCTTCTCCCGCCTGGCAGGCCCGTCTGGCCGGTTGGGAAAGCATGGCCGGTCAATGGCAACTGGCCGGTGGCGGCTTTTATCTACTGGTCGCGCGCAAGATCGTGGTGGGCCTGCGTCCCGTCCGTCAGGAGCGCCGCGAACCGATGGGCAAGTTGATCCCGTTGCCAATGGCCAAGGTCAACCGCCGCCGTATCGAACCCTGATACTTCACTTCATATTTGCGGCCGGGGCTGCCCCCGGCCCCGGGCGTTGTCGATTTCCGATCGGCAGGCCACCGCAACTTCCGGAAAGACTGGCATGAGCGATAGCGTAGAACTGTTCACCGATGGCGCCTGCAAAGGCAATCCCGGCCCAGGCGGCTGGGGCGCGTTGCTGGTGTACAAAGGGGTTGAAAAGGAACTCTGGGGGGGCGAGGCCAACACCACCAACAACCGCATGGAGTTGATGGGGGCGATCCGTGGCCTGGAGGAGCTCAAGCGTCCCTGTGACGTATTGCTGGTGACCGACTCCCAGTATGTGATGAAAGGCATCAACGAGTGGATGGCCAACTGGAAAAAGCGTGGCTGGAAAACCGCCGCCAAAGAACCCGTCAAGAATGCCGACCTGTGGAAGATGCTCGACGAGCAGGTCAATCGCCACAACGTCACCTGGAAGTGGGTACGCGGGCACATCGGTCACCACGGCAACGAACGGGCCGACCAGTTGGCCAACCGGGGCGTGGACGAAGTGCGCGGGATCAGGCAGGCCTGATTTTCTGCCTGAGCCTGTAACCGTGTTGCTGCCTTCGCGAGCAGGCTCGCTCCCACAGGTCTTTCACTTCTGACCGGTGTGGGCACGATCTACCTGAAGACCCCGGCGAGCATGTTAGTATCGCCCCCTTTTTTACACGATTGACCGATTGAGAGCTGAGCACTGATGGCCACCAGATCCGTTGTACTCGACACCGAAACCACCGGCATGCCGGTGACCGACGGCCACCGGATTATCGAAATCGGTTGTGTCGAGCTGATGGGGCGACGCCTGACCGGCCGGCATTTTCACGTTTATTTGCAGCCGGATCGTGAAAGCGATGAAGGCGCCATCGGCGTACACGGCATCACCAACGAGTTCCTGGTGGGCAAGCCGCGTTTTGCCGAGGTGGCTCAAGAGTTCTTCGAGTTCATCCAGGGCGCGCAACTGATCATCCACAACGCGGCGTTCGACGTTGGTTTCATCAACAACGAATTTGCCCTGATGGGGCAGCACGATCGCGCGGACATCACGCAACACTGCTCGATCCTCGATACGCTGATCATGGCCCGGGAACGTCACCCGGGTCAGCGCAACAGCCTCGACGCCCTGTGCAAGCGCTATGGTGTCGACAACTCCGGCCGTGAACTGCACGGCGCCTTGCTCGACTCCGAGATTCTCGCCGACGTCTACCTGGCCATGACCGGCGGCCAGACCAGCCTGTCCCTGGCTGGCAACGCGTCGGATGGAAGCGGTACCGGTGACGGTTCGGGCAGTCAGGCTTCCGAAATTCGCAGGCTGCCCGCCGACCGCCAGCCGGGGCGCATCCTTCGTGCCACGGAAGAAGAGCTGGCCCAGCACGCGGCACGCCTGCAAATCATCAGTAAATCCGCAGGCGGGCCGGCGCTGTGGGTGCAGTTGGCCGAAGCGCAGGCTCAGGCCTGAGGCGCGTCAACCGTCACATCCTGCACATGCGCCTGTCGACCCGTTTTGGGGCACGGTGCTCGCCACATCCGCTGCAACGCTCTACCCTGAGGTGATTGGCAGGTTCCGGCCTGCCGCCTCAGGACACTGAGCGTCATGTATAAAGATCTGAGATTCCCGGTCCTGATCGTCCATCGCGACATCAAGGCCGATACGGTCGCCGGCGACCGCGTGCGGGGGATTGCCCGGGAGCTGGAGCAGGAAGGATTCAGTATCGTCTCGGCCATGGATTACGCCGAGGGGCGCCTGGTCGCTTCGACTCACCACGGCCTTTCCTGCATGTTGATCGCGGCGGAAGACGCCAGCGGCCACGCTCATTTATTGCAGAACATGGCCGAGTTGATCGGACTGGCACGAGTCCGTGCGCCGGACTTGCCGATCTTTGCGCTGGGTGAGCAAGTGACCCTGGAAAATGCGCCGGCCGACGCCATGGCCGAACTCAATCAACTGCGCGGGATACTCTACCTGTTCGAAGATACCGTGCCGTTTCTGGCGCGGCAGGTGGCGCGAGCGGCGCGCAAGTACCTGGACGGCTTGCTGCCGCCGTTTTTCAAGGCGCTGGTGCAGCATACCGCCGACTCCAATTATTCCTGGCACACCCCCGGGCATGGCGGGGGTGTGGCGTATCACAAGAGTCCCGTGGGGCAGGCCTTCCATCAGTTTTTCGGGGAAAACACCCTGCGTTCGGATTTGTCGGTATCGGTGCCGGAGCTGGGCTCGCTGCTGGACCACACCGGACCGCTGGCCGAAGCCGAAGCCCGTGCCGCTCGCAACTTCGGCGCCGATCACACCTTTTTTGTGATCAACGGCACCTCAACCGCCAACAAGATCGTCTGGCACTCGATGGTCGCGCGCAATGACCTGGTGCTGGTGGATCGCAACTGCCACAAGTCGGTATTGCATTCGATCATCATGACCGGCGCCATCCCCTTGTACCTGTGTCCGGAGCGCAACGAGCTGGGCATCATCGGCCCGATTCCGCTGAGCGAGTTCAGTCCGGCGTCGATCAGGGCCAAGATCGATGCCAGCCCGCTGACCCAGGGCATGGCGCCCAGAGTCAAATTGGCCGTGGTCACCAATTCGACGTACGACGGCCTCTGTTACAACGCCGAACTGATCAAGCAGCAACTGGGCAACAGTGTCGAAGTGCTGCACTTCGATGAAGCCTGGTACGCCTACGCGGCGTTTCACGAGTTTTTCGCCGGGCGTTACGGCATGGGCACTTCCCGTAGCGAACACAGCCCGTTGGTATTCACTACCCACTCCACCCACAAGCTGCTGGCGGCGTTCAGCCAGGCGTCGATGATTCATGTGCAGGACGGTGGTGCGCGGCAACTGGACCGTGACCGATTCAACGAAGCTTTCATGATGCACATCTCCACGTCGCCGCAGTACGGCATCATTGCGTCGCTGGATGTGGCTTCGGCCATGATGGAAGGTGGCGCAGGATGTTCGCTGTTGCAGGAAATGTTCGATGAGGCCCTGAGTTTTCGCCGGGCGCTGGCCAATCTGCGTCAGCACATTGCCGCCGACGATTGGTGGTTTTCCATCTGGCAGCCGCCGACGGTCGAAGGCATCGACCGGGTGGTGACCCGTGACTGGCTGTTGCAACCGGCGGACGACTGGCATGGCTTTGGCGACGTCGCCGACGATTACGTGCTGCTCGATCCGATCAAGGTGACGCTGGTGATGCCGGGCCTGACCGCGGGCGGTGCGCTCAGCGAGCGGGGTATTCCGGCGGCTGTGGTCAGCAAGTTCCTCTGGGAGCGTGGGCTTGTGGTGGAAAAGACCGGTTTGTATTCGTTTCTCGTCCTGTTTTCCATGGGCATCACCAAGGGTAAATGGAGCACGCTGCTCACCGAACTGCTGGAATTCAAGCGCAGCTACGACGCCAACGTCAGTCTGGCAACCTGCCTGCCTTGTGTGGCGCAACAGCACCCTGCACGCTATCAGGGCATGGGGTTGCGCGACCTGTGTGACCAGTTGCACGCCTGTTATCGCAGCAACGCCACGGCCAAGCACCTCAAGCGCATGTACACGGTGCTGCCTGAAATCGCCATGAAACCGGCCGATGCGTACGACCAATTGGTGCGCGGTGAAGTCGAAGCGGTATCGATCGATGCCCTGGAGGGACGAATCGCCGCGGTGATGCTGGTGCCGTATCCGCCGGGAATTCCGCTGATCATGCCCGGCGAGCGTTTTACCCAGGCGACCCGCTCGATCATCGACTACCTGGCATTCGCCCGTACCTTTGATAGCAGTTTTCCGGGGTTCGTCGCCGATGTGCATGGCTTGCAGCACGAAGACGAGGGTAATGGACGGCACTACACAGTCGATTGCATCAAGGAATGAGGAGCTCTACCTGTATGGAACCGGTCAAGAACCCGCATCACCCGGGATTGTCGGTACGTGTGGCCGACGAAGGCTTTGCCGCCTACATCTGGCGCAGTGATTTCAGTTTTGAAGTCGCCGCCTACGGCGCGCCGCAAATAGGCCGGCCGGTCGACCAGTGGCCGGTGACGCCGATCGTGCCCTATCGCAAATGCTATGGCATCGATCCCGAAGAATTCAGCAGCTTTCGCGACAGGGTCGACAGTGCGATTTTCATGGCCTGGCTCGATGGCGAGCCGGTAGGGCATCTGGTGATCAGCACCAACTGGAACGGCTTTGCCCATATCGATGAACTGGCAGTCCATGCCCCGGCCAGGCGTCATGGCGTAGCCAGAGCGTTGCTGGATGTGGCGCAGTTCTGGAGCCGCAAGAAGAAACTGCCCGGCATCATGCTCGAAACCCAGAACAACAACCTGGGCGCTTGCCGGTTATATGAGCGTTGCGGTTATGTGGTCGGTGGCATCGACCATATGCGCTATCGGGGGATCGACCCCAATACGGCTGAGGTGGCCGTGTTCTGGTATCGGATGTTCGACAATCCGCTGGAAAATCCGATCAGCTCCCCAGCATCGCCGCGGCTTGTTCCGTGATGATCCCCAGCAGGCTCTGCGCGGCAGGCGAGGGCTCGCCGTTCTTCAGGCTCAGGGCATAGACGCTGACCGGGACGGCAGGCGCCAGCGGGCAGCTGTCGAGCCCGGCGGCCTTGGCACCCTGGGCCGTGAAAGGGTCGACGATGGCCAGGCCCTCACCGGCCTCGACCATACTGCGCATCATCTGGTGTGTCTGAACCCGTGTCTGAATCACCGGCGCCGGACGCAAGGCATGCAGTTTGTGCTCCAGGGCCGGGCTCAGCGGGTCATGACCCTCCAGGCCGACCATTGCCTGGCCGGCCAGGTCCTGAAGAGAGATGTACTTCTGTTTCGGTTGCAGCCAGCCATGGGGAGCAAGCAGTTGCAGTTTGCCTTGGGCAATCGGCTGGCAATGAATGTCGCTGCGATCAGGATCATGCAGGCTCAGGCCAAGGTCGCTCTCGCGCAGCAGAAGGCTTCTGACAATCTCACGGGTGGGTTGGCTCAACAGGGTGCAAGGGACGTCAGGCAGGCGCCTGCGCAATGCCGCGATACTTTGCGGCAGCAACTGCTGGGCCAGGGGCGGGGTGCAAATGATGCGTAACGGCGGGGCCAGGTATTGTCGCAGGCTGCTGGCCAGGCGTTGCACCGGTTCGAGCGCATCGTAGACGCGGCAGATTTCGACCTGCAACTCCCGCGCCTCACGGGTCGCCTGCAAGCGTCCGCGCACGCTGGAGAACAGCATGAACCCCATCTGATCCTCGGCCTCGCGCAGAATGCGTTCGACTTCGGTCACCGGCAGCTGCAGCCATTCGGCGGCGGTGCCCAGGTGACCGGTCTGCAGGAGCGCCTGGATCACTTCGATATGGCGTAAACGCATGCGTGAAGTCCATGTTCAGCAGGAGAAGGAGTCAGTGCCTGAATCCTAACCCAAGTCCGCGCATATGACTTACGCTCATAACGTCGAGTTATGAAACGACGTTCGTTTCCGGCTCACGGGTCAGGGTGATGCCGGATTGCACCAGTTGAAAGGCGTTTTCATCGAGCTTGTTCACGCGATCGCCAATGGCCAGCTTGTAGGTGATCACCGGCGTCGAGCCTGTCGAGCCGTCCGCCGACAGTGGGAATTCCTGAAACTCGTGGACGGGATAAATGCGGCCTTCCGCGTCTCTTGCATGGAACTGACGGACGAATACTGCTGCCATCTGCTTAGAACCTCTGGAGATAAATCACTCAATTTGCGGTGGGATAGACCGCGACTGAGCTCGGTAAGTTTTCCTACAGGAAAAAAATAATCCGGGACGGCGTTTTCAGTCGCCCTGTGCCTGAAACCTCATCTATAACTACAAGCTCTTTCCTTCGGACAGTCGAGAATCTTCCATGAGCAACGTCTATTCGATCGCCGTCCTGGTCGGCAGCCTGAGAAAGGATTCGATCAACCGCAAGGTCGCCCTGGCCCTGGTCGACCTGGCTCCCGCCCATCTCAATCTCAGGATTGTCGAAATCGGCGACCTGCCGCTTTATAACGAAGACATCGATGGTGCGTCGCCGCCGGCAGCCTACAGCACTTTCCGCCAGCAGGTGCGTTCATCCGACGCAGTGCTGTTTGTGACCCCGGAATACAACCGCTCGGTGCCGGCACCGCTGAAAAATGCCATCGACGTGGGGTCTCGCCCGTACGGTAAAAGCGCCTGGAGCGGCAAGCCCGGTGCGGTGATCAGTGTTTCGCCGGGTGCGATTGGTGGTTTTGGCGCCAACCATCACTTGCGCCAGTCCATGGTGTTTCTCAACGTGCCGATGATGCAGCAGCCGGAGGCTTATCTGGGGGGCGCGGGCTCGGCCTTCGATGAGGCGGGCAGGCTTTCGGAGTCGGTCAAGCCGTTCCTGCAAAGCTTCATCGATGCCTATGGACAGTGGGTGGCGCAACACAAGAAGGAGTGATGATCATTGGCCGGCGCTGCGGCCTACGAAGCGCCGGCCAGGTGACGACAGATAGTCGACTCCATTTCCGACAGCCAGGCAGCGGTTTGCGCTGCTGTTGGCTGCGCAGTGACGCAATAGCGACGGCCACCCCAGGCCATGATGACCCAGGCATCGATGGTTGCCTGCGACGGTTGTGCAGGCAGGTCGGTACACGAAGAGAAGGCTTCGCGCCATTTGCCGGTCAGCTCTTCAAACACTCTTCGATGATGCTTGGGTTCGGCGATCTGGTGTTCGATAAGCGATACCGCGTGGCAGAACAGCGGTTGGCTGGCGTCGTCGGGATTGCAGGTCAGCCTGACAAGACGCCCGACCCGGGTGGACCAGTCCAGGTCGGCAGGCTGGATGACCGATTCATCGATCTCTTTGAAAAACACGTCCAGTCGATGGCGTATGTAACCGGACAGTAGCGCTTCCTTGCTTGGGAAATAGTCGTACAGCGTGCCGATGGCAACGCCTGCCTCCAGCGCCACCTCGCGGGTGGTCAGTCCCGACCAACCGTCTCGCATCCAAATCCGAACAAAAGCCTGGTAAATCGCCTCGACGGTAAAGATTGCCCGCGCCTGGGTCGGCCGTTTCAGCGGTTTTGCACGGGCATTGAGGGTGGGCAATCCGCCCTTGCTGTTTCCGAACCCGCTCTTCATCGCCAGCCACTACTCTGTTGTTACCCGCCACTGAAGCAGCAGGAGATTGAAGGATGCAAAGCATGAGCACGGTAACACGGCTGATTACCCGTAAAAACGCTCTTGATCAGGGGCGAGTGGAGCAAGAACAACGCAGCCTGGTGGCGGCCGCTGGCGAGGTGATCGTGAAAATCGAGCGATGTGCACTGACCACCAACAACATTACCTATGCCGCCTACGGCAATTCGATGAACTATTGGGGGTTCTTTCCTACCGGACTGGCCGAATGGGGTCATATCCCGGCCTGGGGGTTTGCCGATGTGGTTTCTTCGCAGGTTCCGGGTATCAAGGTGGGAGAGCGCTTCTACGGCTACTTCCCGATTGCCAGCCACCTCTGGATGCGCCCGGAGCGTGTCACCGAGCGTGGTTTCTACGATGGCGCCGAGCACCGTATCGGCTTGACTTCGGCCTACAACCAATACACTCGTTGCAGCTGGGATGCGTACTACAGCCCCGAAACCGAAAACCTGCAGATATTGCTCAAACCGCTGTTCCTGACATCTTCCATGCTCGCCGACTTCCTCCAGGACAAGCAGTTTTTCGGTGCGACACGCCTGGTTTTCTCCAGTGCTTCGAGCAAAACCGCCTTCGGCACGGCGGTCTGCCTTGGCAAGCACCCGGCTCTGGAGCGTGTGGCGCTGACGTCGGCCGGCAACCAGGCGTTTGTCCGCAGCCTCGATTGTTATGAACAAACGGTGGCCTACGAAGAGCTGGCGAGCCTGGCCAACGATCGTCCAACCCTCTATGTGGATTTTTCCGGCGATCTGGAATTACGCGACCGGGTGCACCAGCATTTTTCCGGAAATTTGATCTACAGCTGTTTTGCCGGATCGGCACAAAGCACCCACGAAGCACGATTGACAGCCATCGAGGGGCCGCTGCCTGTGTTCTTTTTTGCACCGGTGCAGATCCGCAAGCGCAACGCCGATTGGGGGCCTGAAGGCGTGAGTCAGCACATAGGAGAGGGGCTGCTGGCGTTTTTCCGGAAAATGGCGAGCCGTGAAAAAGCCTTGCTGGATGTTGTGGAAAGCCATGGTTTCGAGGCTGCGCAGGAGGTGGTTTCACGCCTGTTTCACGGGCGTATCGCGCCTGCTGAAGGGCATGTGATCCGCTTGTGAGGCGTCTGCCTCTGCAGTAACCCGGTGGCCGGCTGTCATTCCTGCTTTCCAGGGCGATAGGCTGCTCTCTCTGTGGGGGCAAGCGGCCACCGCTCAAGATCAGTCTTGCCCCGGTACATTCGGCCAGAGATCAGCCACCAGAAACAGCCGTTCGGCTTCTTCCCAATCGCCATGGGCATTTTCCGTCAGCCGCACCAGCAATTGCGCAGGTGCGACTGAGGGCAGATCGTCAAGCCAAGCATTCAACTGTTCGGTACTCCAGGTTTGCCCGGCGGGGTAATGTGCCGGCGCCAGCCAGGCGTGGCGGGGCAGGGGTTGCCAGCGACCGGAGGGGCTTTGCGCGACGAATTGCGCCCAGTCCCGCTGGTGCAGCCAGCGACCGCGCAGGTGCTGTGGATGCACGCCCAGTGGCGATGCCGCCTGACCCGGCCACGGATACAGCAAATAACCGCCCAGCCACAAATGCGCGCTGAATTGGCGAATGCCCAGCTCGGCCAGCACTTCACGGCTTTCCGGGCGTGCGGAAATCGGCAGTTGATGCTGACTCAGGTGCGTCAGTTTGCGGTCCAGCCGATCGTGGCAGCCCGGACCGAGCCATTGCGCGGTGTCCTGGCCGTCGCCACGCTGCGGGCCCAGATAGAGCTTGATTGCCAGCTCCAGGTGATGCACGCCGTCGCGATCACGCAACAACATGTCCAGCTCGCCCAGTGTATGGCCTTCACGGCGGATAGGCATGTTGGCGGCAAGCAGTTCGATGCCGGGCGCCTGTTGCACTGCAAATTGCCACAGGCGCTCATAGTAGAGACCCAGGCGCCGGGTGCGGGCCTGGGCCAGCCAGTGCAGGAGCCCGTAGCTGTCGTGGTCCAAGCGGCGCAACCAGCGCTCCAGCCGTTCCGGTGCCTGCACCCAGTCGCTGCCGGCCAATGGATGGCGTTGCGGCCACGGCGTGTCGGCGAGCATGGGCGGTGCCAGGATGACCCATGCCAGATCGCGCACTTCAGGGTGACGCAACTGATGGGGCAACTGCAGCAAATCTGGAAATAGGATCATCTTGCGAGCATAGCCTCAAACAGGAGTACATCCTTGTCGCTGAAAGGATTTTGTCTATCCCCAGCTTTCGCCCATAATCGTGCTTTTGGCCGCCGCAGAGCTTAGGGACCCCATGGAGCAATTTCGCAATATCGGCATCATCGGTCGCCTGGGCAGTTCTCAGGTGCTGGATACCGTCCGCCGGCTGAAACGGTTTCTGCTCGATCGTCACCTGCATGTGATCCTCGAAGACACCATCGCCGAAGTCCTGCCGGGCCATGGCCTGCAAACCTCCTCGCGCAAGATGCTCGGTGAAGTCTGTGACATGGTGATTGTGGTCGGCGGTGATGGCAGCCTGCTGGGCGCGGCACGGGCGCTGGCACGGCACAATATTCCGGTTCTGGGCATCAACCGTGGCAGCCTGGGGTTTCTGACCGATATCCGCCCCGATGAGCTGGAAATCAAGGTTGCCGAGGTGCTCGACGGTCATTACCTGGTCGAGAACCGTTTTCTGTTGCAAGCCGAAGTGCGCCGCCATGCCGAGGCCATCGGCCAGGGCGATGCGTTGAACGACGTGGTGCTGCATCCCGGCAAATCCACGCGGATGATCGAGTTCGAGTTGTACATCGACGGCCAGTTTGTCTGCAGCCAGAAGGCCGACGGCCTGATCGTCGCCACGCCCACCGGCTCCACGGCCTACGCGCTTTCGGCGGGTGGCCCGATCATGCACCCCAAGCTCGACGCCATTGTTATCGTGCCGATGTACCCCCATACCTTGTCGGGCAGGCCGATCGTGGTCGATGGCAACAGTGAGCTCAAGATAGTCGTGTCCAAAGATATGCAGATTTATCCGCAAGTTTCGTGTGACGGGCAGAACCACTTTACCTGCGCGCCCGGCGATACCATCACCGTCAGTAAAAAGGCCCAGAAGTTGCGGCTGATCCACCCGCTTGACCACAACTACTACGAGGTTTGCCGGACCAAGCTCGGCTGGGGCAGCCGGTTGGGTGGTGGAGGCGACTGATGCTCGATCCCGCGCGTAGCTACGACCTGATCGGTGACGTGCACGGATGCGCTCTGACCCTTGAGCATTTGCTTGACCGGCTCGGTTATCGCAAACAAGGTGGCGTCTGGCACCATGCCTCGCGCATGGCCGTGTTCGTGGGTGACATCATCGACCGCGGTCCGCGGATTCGTCAGGCCCTGCACATCGTCCACGACATGGTCGAGGCCGGCCAGGCGCTGTGCATCATGGGTAACCATGAGTTCAACGCATTGGGTTGGGCCACACCGGCGCTGCCCGGCAGCGGCAAGCAATTCGTGCGTGAACACACGCCGCGCCATGCCCGACTGCTGCATGAAACCCTGACTCAGTTCGAAAACCATCCGGCGGACTGGCATGACTTCCAGCAGTGGTTCTATGAACTGCCGCTGTTCGTCGATGCCGGGCGCTTCCGGGTGGTGCATGCCTGTTGGGACGCCGGCCTGATCCAACCGCTGCGGGCACTGTTTCCCGATGGTTGCGTCGATGAACATTTCCTCCAGGCGTCGGCCATGTCCGGCAGTTTCGCCTGCACCGTGTTCGACCGCCTGCTGCGCGGTACCGACATGCGCCTGCCCCATGGCATGACCATGACCAGCGGCGATGGCCTGACCCGTTCGTTCTTTCGCACCAAGTTCTGGGAAGACGATCCGCAAACCTATGGCGACATCGTGTTCCAGCCCGATGCACTGCCCGATCCGGTCGCTCGTACGCCGTTGACCTCCACCGAGAAAGACATGCTGTTGCGCTATGGCATCGATGAGCCGCTGCTGTTCGTTGGCCATTACTGGCGCAGCGGCAGACCGGCCCCCATCCGTCCGAACCTCGCCTGCCTGGATTACAGCGCCGTGCTCTACGGAAAACTGGTCGCCTATCGCCTGGACCAGGAAACGCGCCTCGACCCCCATAAATTCGTCTGGGTCGATGTCGAACGGCCGGAGGTGCTGCAATGACGGCCGTGGCGGTATTGCGCCTTCCTCTGGCGGTGGATTTGAGCGGTTTCGTCAAGTTGCTGCAGCGCATGCAGGTGCCGCACCGTGTCAGCGAAGAAGCGGGCGAGCAGGTGCTGTGGGTGCCGCACAACATCAGTGAAGACGTGCGCGCCCTGTATGAGCGTTATCCGGCCGGCGATCCCGACCAGTTGCTGGAGGTTCCAGTGGCACGCACGGTTCGCCGGCCAAGCCTGGCCGAGCAGGTCCGCCACGCCAGGGCAACCGCGGCCGTGCTGGTGCTGAGCCTGCTGGTGGGCGCGCTGACCCTGCTGGGTGACAACTTCGCCACCCTGCGCTGGTTGACCTTTCTCGATTTTCGCGTCGTCGGCGACTACATCCATTTCACCCCCCTGGCCGACAGCCTGGCGGCAGGGCAGTGGTGGCGCCTGGTGACACCGATGCTGATTCACTTCGGCGTCCTGCACCTGACCATGAACGGCATGTGGTACTGGGAGCTGGGGCGCCGCATCGAATCGCGTCAAGGCAGCATCAACCTGCTCGGCCTGACCTTGCTGTTCAGCCTGGCGTCCAACTACACCCAATATCTATTCAGCGGCCCGAGCCTGTTCGGTGGATTGTCCGGGGTGCTGTACGGCCTGCTGGGACACTGCTGGATCTTCCAGTTGTTGTCACCGAGCGCGGCCTATCGCCTGCCTCGGGGCGTGCTGGCGATGATGCTGATCTGGTTGCTGGTGTGCCTCACGGGCGTGATTTCGCTGATCGGCTTCGGTGAAGTTGCCAACGCGGCCCATGTCAGCGGGCTGCTCGTCGGATGCCTGACCGGATTGTTGGGTGGTTTGTACAACCGCCGTAAACTGGCCGCCTGAAATCGTCATGAAATATCCAGAACACGGAGATTCAATGTCCTCTTTTAACGAAATGATCAAGAACATCACCCCGGATATCTACCGGAGCCTGAAACTGGCCGTGGAAATCGGCAAATGGTCCGACGGTGGCAAGCTCACCGCCGAACAACGCGAGCTGTCGCTGCAAGCGATGATCGCCTGGGAAATCCAGAACCTGCCCGAGGAAGAGCGTACGGGCTACATGGGGCCACAGGAATGCAGCTCCAAGTCGATCGAAGTACCCAATATCCTGTTCAAGTCGGATGCCATCCATTGATCGAGATTGGCCGCGGTGCAATCAGCAAAATGTCGGCGCGCCTTGACGGGTCGAACGTGCAATATGCCTTTCGTCTTGGCGACGTCGAGGTTCCGGTCAATCCGTTGATCGGCACCAGGGTTCGTCTGGAATACCTGGGTGCGATCCATTGCATCCATTGCGGGCGCAAGACCAAGACCAGTTTCAGCCAGGGTTACTGCTACCCGTGCATGACCAAGCTGGCCCAATGTGATGTGTGCATCATGAGCCCGGAGCGCTGTCACTTCGACGCCGGCACCTGCCGCGAGCCGGAGTGGGGGCAGAAGTTCTGCATGACCGATCACATCGTCTACCTTTCGAATTCGTCTGGGGTGAAGGTCGGGATCACCCGCGCCACCCAGCTGCCGACCCGCTGGATCGATCAGGGTGCCAGTCAGGCGCTGCCGATCATGCGCGTCGCCACGCGTCAGCAGTCAGGCTTCGTCGAAGACCTGCTGCGCAGTCAGGTCGCCGACAAGACCAATTGGCGCGCCTTGCTCAAGGGCGATGCGGCGCCGGTGGACCTGGCACAGGTTCGCGACCGGTTGTTCGACAGCTGCGCCGACGGGCTACTCGCGTTGCAGGAGCGATTCGGGTTGCAGGCGATCCAGCCCGTGACCGATGTCGAGCCGCTCGAGATCCGTTACCCGGTCGAGCAGTACCCGGGCAAGATTGTCAGCTTCAACCTGGACAAGCAGCCGATTGCCGAGGGCACGTTGACGGGGATCAAGGGCCAGTACCTGATCTTCGATACCGGCGTGATCAATATTCGTAAATACACGGCCTACCAGCTCGCCGTGCATCAGTAAGGACTCCAGCATGCGCACCGAACAACCGAAGATGATTTACCTCAAGGACTATCAGGCCCCCGAGTACCTGATCGACGAAACACACCTGACCTTCGAGTTGTTCGAGGACCACAGCCTGGTCCATGCGCAACTGGTGATGCGCCGCAACCCCGAGCGTGGGCCGGGCCTGCCGCCGCTGGTACTGGACGGCCAGCAACTGGATCTGCTGTCGGTCACCCTGGCCGACCGCGAGCTCTCCAGCGCGGACTATCAACTGACCGAGAACCACCTGACGCTGCACCCGACCAGTACCACGTTCACGGTCGATACCAGTGTGCGTATTCACCCCGAAACCAACACCGCGCTGGAAGGCCTGTACAAATCCGGCACGATGTTCTGTACCCAGTGCGAGGCCGAAGGCTTCCGCAAGATCACCTATTACCTCGACCGTCCGGACGTGATGAGCACGTTCACCACCACCGTGGTCGCCGAGCAGCACAGCTATCCGGTGTTGCTGTCCAACGGCAACCCGGTGGCCAGCGGTCCGGGCGAGGACGGCCGGCACTGGGCGACCTGGGAAGACCCGTTCAAGAAGCCGGCGTACCTGTTCGCGCTGGTGGCCGGTGACCTGTGGTGCGTGGAAGACACGTTCACCACCATGACCGAGCGCACCGTGGCGCTGCGCATCTACGTCGAGCCGGAAAACATCGACAAGTGCCAGCACGCCATGAACAGCCTGAAGAAGAGCGCCGCAGGGTTGATGTGTGCACTGACTGCCGCCGGTCGCGGACGCAAGGTGCTGTTGCTCGACCATGCCAACAAGGCCGGCAAGAAAATCC
>NZ_JBNNVQ010000086.1:0-25236 GCF_050280625.1 Pseudomonas sp. NPDC089569 | reverse complement strand
CAGCACATGGCTGTAGTTCGGGTGCCCGGCACAGATCGCTTCCAGCTGCGAAGCCAACTGTGGATCGCAACTGGCGCCGTTGAAGGTGCCCAGGTCGACATGGAGCGCCTGCAACTGCCAAACGCGCTGCGCGCCCACCAGCACAAGCTGTTCGGCCTGACCATCGACCCGGACCGTCTGACCGCGATCCGCAACGAGCGCAAACCCAACAGCCGCTATTCGAGTTACGCCCAGTGCGAATTCGAAGTGCGCGAAGTGGAAAACCTGTTCCGTCGCGAAAACATCCCGCACATCAACTCCACACATTTTTCCGTGGAAGAAATCTCCGCGAAAATCCTTGTGGAGAAAGGCGTGGAGCGGCGCTTCAAATAATCCTGCGGCGCCTTCGCGGGCGAGCCTCACGCCTACGGATAAATACCGATTCCGTAGGAGCGAGGCTTGCCCGCGAACAACGATAACCCGGTCCTCTAGACAACAAACAAATCCATAAACCGGTTTACCGGCGTGGCCTCAAGCCGCGCCTGATCCTTGCACAAGGCAAAGATCGCCTCGCTACGCTGACTGGTGAATCGTGTCAGCAGGTTCGCCCTGAACTTGTCCTCCAGCAATGGAATGCCTTCGGCCCGGCGCCGCCGATGTCCAATCGGGTACTCCACTTCCACGTTCCCGGTGCTGGACCCGTCCTTGAAAAATACCTGTACCGCATTGGCGATGGAGCGTTTGTCAGCCTCCAGGTACTCCCGGGTGTAGCGCGGTTCTTCAACGATGATCATTTTGTCGCGCAACTCATCGATGATCGGATGCGCCTTGTGGAAATCGTCTTCGTAGTGCTCGGCCACCAGATTGCCAAAGGCCAGCGGCACCGCGGTCATGTACTGGATGCAATGATCGCGGTCGGCGGCATTGGCCAGCGGGCCGACCTTGGAAATGATACGGATCGCCGATTCATGGGTGGTGATGACGATCCGGTCTATGTCGTGCAGGCGATCACGCACCTGCGGGTGCAGGATGACCGCCGCTTCGCAAGCGGTCTGCGCGTGGAACTCGGCGGGAAAACTGATTTTGAACAGCACGTTTTCCATCACATAACAGCCGTAGGGCCGCGAGAGGCTGAAAACGCGTCTTTCTGCGGGTTTGAGCGCCAGATCTTGGTTGGTATGACTGAACAACACGTCATAGAAACCCCACTGTCTGGCGCTCAGTACACCGGGAATACCCATTTCACCGCGCATCGCAATATCCGCCAGGCGCACGCCACGGCTGGAGGCATCGCCCGCCGCCCAGGATTTGCGTGAGCCGGCATTCGGTGCATGACGGTAGGTACGCAATGCCTGCCCGTCAGCGAAGGCATGAGACAGCGCCGACAGCAATTGCTCGCGATTGGCGCCCATCAGTCTGGCAGTGACGGCGGTCGAGGCGACCTTCACCAGAATGACGTGGTCGAGGCCCACGCGGTTGAACGAGTTTTCCAGGGCGATCACGCCTTGTATCTCGTGGGCCATGATCATGGCTTCGAGCACTGCCCTGATGGTCAGCGGCGTATCGCCATTGGCCAGGTGTTTTTGCGACAGGTGGTCGGCTACCGCGAGTATGCCGCCAAGGTTGTCCGACGGATGCCCCCACTCGGCGGCAAGCCAGGTGTCGTTGTAATCGAGCCAGCGCACGATGCAGCCGATATCCCACGCAGCCTTGACCGGGTCCAGCCGAAAGGAGGTGCCGGGCACGCGAGCGCCGCAGGGTACGACGGTGCCTTCGACCAGCGGCCCCAGGTGCTTGATGCATTCGGGAAAACGCAGCGCCAGCAGGCCGCAGCCCAAGGTGTCGATCAAGCAGTTGCGCGCTGTATTCAGCGCCTCTTCGGACTCAATCTTGAAATTGAGGACGTAATCGGCAATGTCCTGCAGAACCTGGTCATAGTCCGGGCGATTGTTCAGATCAACGTTGGCGCTCATGTTCGATTCACTCATCCGGTGTTTCGTTGATGGGACCTCGGTTCAGGGCAATCTCAGTCAATGACGATTCTTGTTATCAAAATACAGTTACCTGTGGGAGCGAGCCTGCTCGCGATAGCTATGTAACTGGCGACATTGATGTTGAATGTCAGTCCGTCATCGCGAGCGGGCTCGCTCCCACATGGGCTCAGCGTCAGAGTTAGAACGAGTCGCCCGGCACGCGAACGTAGCCTTCCATCAACACCCGCGCACTACGGCTCATGATGGCCTTGTTCACGGTCCACTCGCCATCGACCTGACTGGCTTCGGCGCCCACGCGCAAGGTGCCGGACGGATGGCCGAAACGCACCGCGTTGCGCTCGACACCGCCGGCCGCGAGGTTCACCAGGGTGCCGGAAATCGCAGCCGCCGTGCCGATGGCCACTGCGGCCGTGCCCATCATCGCGTGGTGCAGCTTGCCCATCGACAACGCGCGTACCAGCAGATCGACATCCCCCGCCGCAATCGCCTTGCCGCTGGATGCCACGTAGTCTGCCGGTTTGGCGACGAATGCCACTTTCGGCGTGTGCTGGCGTTTGGCGGCTTCGTCGACATTGGCGATCAGGCCCATGCGCAACGCGCCATAAGCACGGATGGTTTCGAACATCTGCAGAGCTTTCGGATCGCTGTTGATCGCGCTCTGCAATTCGGTGCCCTTGTAGCCGATGTCTTCAGCATTGACGAAAATCGTCGGGATACCCGCATTGATCATGGTGGCCTTGAACGTCCCGACGCCCGGCACTTCCAGATCGTCGATCAGGTTGCCGGTGGGGAACATCGAACCGCCCGCGCCCTCTTCCTCTGCCGCAGGGTCGAGGAACTCAAGTTGCACTTCGGCAGCCGGAAAGGTCACGCCATCGAGTTCGAAGTCGCCGGTTTCCTGCACTTCACCGTTGGTGATCGGCACGTGGGCAATGATGGTCTTGCCGATATTGGCCTGCCACACACGAACCACCGCGACACCGTTGTGCGGGATGCGACTGGCATCCACCAGGCCATTGCTGACGGCGAACGAGCCCACCGCCGCCGAGAGGTTGCCGCAGTTACCGCTCCAATCGACGAAAGGCTTGTCGATGGAGACCTGACCGAACAGGTAATCGACATCGTGATCGGCCTTGATGCTTTTGGACAGGATCACGGTCTTGCTGGTGCTGGAGGTCGCGCCGCCCATGCCGTCGATCTGTTTGTCGTACGGGTCGGGGCTGCCGATCACGCGCAGCAGCAAAGCGTCGCGCGCCGGGCCAGGAACCTGGGCCGCTTCGGGCAGATCCTTCAGACTGAAGAACACGCCTTTGCTGGTGCCGCCGCGCATGTAGGTGGCGGGTATCCTTATTTGCTTTGGAAACGTAGCTGCGTGAGCCATGGTGCTCGTTACTCCTTCTATAAACAGACACGGGACGCTAAGTCCCGTGTCGGTGCAGCTTGTGTTAGACGGCAACCGCCGATTCTTCGAGGAAGTCCTGGGCGAAGCGCTGCAACACGCCGCCGGCCTCGTAGATCGACACTTCTTCGGCGGTGTCGAGGCGGCAGGTCACCGGCACGTCGACGCGTTCGCCATTCTTGCGGTGGATCACCAGCGTCAGTTCGGCACGCGGCGTGCGATCACCGATCACGTCGTAGGTTTCGCTGCCGTCGATGGCCAGTGTGTGACGGTTGGTGCCCGGCTTGAACTCCAGCGGCAATACGCCCATGCCCACCAGGTTGGTGCGGTGGATGCGTTCGAAACCTTCGGCGGCGATCGCTTCCACCCCGGCCAGGCGCACGCCCTTGGCCGCCCAGTCGCGGGACGAACCCTGACCGTAGTCGGCACCGGCGATGATGATCAGCGGCTGCTTGCGATCCATGTAGGTTTCAATCGCTTCCCACATGCGCATCACTTTGCCTTCCGGCTCGACACGGGCCAGCGAGCCCTGCTTGACCTTGCCGTTTTCCTGAACCATTTCGTTGAACAGTTTCGGGTTGGCAAAGGTCGCGCGCTGCGCGGTCAGGTGGTCACCGCGGTGGGTTGCGTAAGAGTTGAAGTCCTCTTCCGGCAGGCCCATTTTCGCCAGGTATTCGCCGGCGGCGCTGTCCATCATGATCGCGTTCGATGGCGACAGATGGTCAGTGGTGATGTTGTCCGGCAGTACCGCCAGCGGGCGCATGCCCTTGAGCGCACGCGCCCCGGCCAGCGCGCCTTCCCAGTACGGCGGACGACGGATGTAGGTGCTCATCTCGCGCCATTCATACAGTGGCGCGACTTTCGGACCGTTGTCCTCGTGAATGGCGAACATCGGAATGTACACCTGACGGAACTGCTCCGGCTTCACGGATGCCTTGACCACCGCATCGACTTCTTCGTCGCTCGGCCAGATGTCCTTCAGGCGAATTTCCTTGCCGTCGACCACACCCAACACATCTTTCTCGATGTCGAAACGGATGGTGCCAGCAATGGCATAGGCGACCACCAGTGGCGGCGAAGCGAGGAACGCCTGCTTGGCATACGGGTGAATACGGCCGTCGAAGTTACGGTTACCCGACAGCACCGCCGTGGCATACAAGTCACGGTCGATGATCTCCTGCTGGATCACCGGGTCCAGCGCACCGGACATGCCGTTGCACGTGGTGCAGGCGAACGCGACGACGCCGAAACCCAGTTGCTCCAACTCGTCGGTCAACCCGGCTTCGTCGAGGTACAGCGCCACGGTTTTCGAGCCCGGCGCCAGGGACGACTTGACCCACGGCTTGCGGGTCAGGCCGAGCTTGTTGGCGTTACGCGCCAGCAGGCCGGCGGCGATCACATTGCGCGGGTTACTGGTGTTGGTGCAGCTGGTGATGGCTGCGATGATCACTGCGCCGTCGGGCATCTGGCCCGGGACGTCCTGCCACTGGCCGGCAATGCCCTTGGCCGCCAGGTCCGACACCGCTACGCGGGCGTGCGGGTTGCTCGGGCCGGCCATGTTGCGCACGACCGAGGACAGGTCGAAGGTCAGGCCACGCTCGTATTGCGCGCCTTTGAGGCTGTCGGCCCACAGGCCGATCTGCTTGGCATAGTTCTCGACCAGTTGTACCTGCTCGTCGTCGCGACCGGTGAGCTTGAGGTAGTCGATGGTCTGCTGGTCGATGTAGAACATCGCCGCGGTGGCGCCGTATTCAGGGGCCATGTTGGAAATGGTCGCACGGTCACCCAGGGTCAGCGCGGAAGCGCCTTCGCCGAAGAACTCCAGCCAGGCACCGACCACTTTTTGCTTGCGCAGGAATTCGGTCAATGCCAGCACCATATCGGTGGCAGTGATACCCGGTTGCAGCTTGCCGGTGAGTTCGACACCGACGCTTTCCGGCAGACGCATCCAGGAGGCGCGACCAAGCATCACGCTCTCGGCTTCCAGGCCACCGACACCGATGGCGATCACGCCCAGGGCATCGACGTGAGGGGTGTGGCTGTCGGTGCCGACGCAGGTATCAGGGAACGCCACACCGTCACGGACCTGGATCACCGGAGACATTTTCTCCAGGTTGATCTGGTGCATGATGCCGTTGCCGGGCGGGATCACGTCGACGTTCTTGAACGCCTTTTTGGTCCAGTTGATGAAGTGGAAACGGTCTTCGTTGCGGCGATCCTCGATGGCGCGGTTCTTCTCGAACGCCTCGGGATCGAAGCCGCCACGCTCGACGGCCAGGGAGTGGTCGACGATCAGTTGCGTCGGCACCACCGGGTTCACTTGCGCAGGATCACCGCCCTGACTGGCGATGGCGTCACGCAGGCCGGCGAGGTCCACCAGCGCGGTCTGGCCGAGGATGTCGTGGCACACCACGCGCGCCGGGAACCACGGAAAATCGAGGTCGCGCTTGCGCTCGATAAATTGCTTCAGGGATTCGGTGAGCGTGGCCGGGTCGCAGCGACGCACAAGGTTTTCCGCCAGCACGCGGGAGGTGTACGGCAGGGTGTCGTAGGCGCCTGGCGCAATGGCCTCGACCGCCGCGCGGACGTCGAAGTAATCCAGTGTGCTGCCAGGCAGCGATTTGCGGAATTCAGTGTTCATCGGTCAGGACTCGGTCACGGTAATTACAAAAGGTGGGGCCAGGCGTGTTCTGAAATCGACACCATCCCCTGTAGGAGCGAGCATGCTCGCGAGGGTGGACGCCACACCGCGGGCATCGGGTCCCCCGCGTTATCGTTGACGTCCATCGCGAGCTTGCTCGCTCCTACAGGGGCAACAGCCCCAACCGGTCAGCGTTGTTCGATTGGCACGAACTTGCGCTGTTCGACGCCTGTGTACTCGGCGCTCGGGCGAATGATGCGGTTGTTGGCGCGTTGTTCGTACACGTGGGCGGCCCAGCCGGTCAGGCGCGAGCAGACGAAAATCGGTGTGAACAACTTGGTCGGGATACCCATGAAGTGGTACGCCGAGGCATGGTAGAAATCGGCGTTCGGGAACAGTTTCTTCTGCTCCCACATGGTCTTGTCGATGGCTTCGGAAACCGGGAACAACACCTTGTCGCCCACTTCGTCAGCCAGTTTCTTCGACCAACCCTTGATCACCTCGTTGCGCGGATCGCTGTCCTTATAGATCGCGTGGCCGAAGCCCATGATCTTGTCCTTGCGCTCCAGCATGCCGAGGGTGCCCTTGATCGCCTCTTCCGGCGACGAGAAACGCTCGATCATTTCCATCGCCGCTTCGTTGGCGCCGCCGTGCAACGGGCCGCGCAGCGAACCGATGGCTGCGGTGACGCAGGAGAACAGGTCGGACAGGGTCGAGGCACAGACCCGCGCGGTGAAGGTCGAGGCGTTGAACTCGTGCTCGGCGTAGAGGATCAGCGAGACGTTCATCACCTTGACGTGCAATTCGCTTGGCTTCTTGCCATGCAGCAGGTGCAGGAAGTGGCCACCGATGGACGGCTCGTCGCTCACGCAGTCGATGCGTTTGCCTTCGTGGCTGAAGCGATACCAGTAGGTCATGATCGCCGGGAACGCCGCCAGCAGGCGGTCGGTCTTGTCGCGCTGCTCGGAGAAGTCGTTCTCCGGCTCGAGGTTGCCCAGGAACGAGCAACCGGTGCGCATCACGTCCATCGGGTGAGCATCGGCAGGGATGCGCTCCAGCACTTCCTTCAGCGCTTGCGGCAGGTCGCGCAGCTTGCTCAGCTTGCCGATGTAGGCCGCCAGTTGCGCTTTGCTTGGCAGTTCGCCGTACAGCAGCAGGTAAGCGACTTCTTCGAATTGGGCGTCTGCCGCCAATTCGCGAACGTCATAGCCGCGGTAGGTCAGCCCCGCGCCCGACTGGCCCACGGTGGACAGTGCGGTTTGTCCGGCAACCTGGCCACGGAGCCCGGCGCCACTGAGTACTTTTGCTTCGGCCATTGCTGTCTCCAGTCTTCTTGAATTTGTCAGAGATTTTTCGCCCCTGTAGGAGCGAGCATGCTCGCGAGGGTGGACGCTGCACCGCGGGGTATCAGGCATCCCGCGTTATCGTTGACGTCCATCGCGAGCGTGCTCGCTCCTACAGGGTTTGGTTCAACCTTTCTTTTGGGCAAACAACGCATCGAGCTTCTGCTCGAAGGTGTGATAGTCGATGCGATCGTAAAGCTCCATGCGAGTCTGCATGGTGTCGATGACGTTCTGCTGCGTGCCGTCGCGACGGATGGCGGTGTAGACGTTTTCCGCCGCCTTGTTCATGGCGCGGAACGCCGACAGCGGGTACAGCACCAGCGACACATCGGCGCCAGCGAGCTGTTCGGTGGTGTACAGCGGCGTCGCGCCGAATTCGGTGATGTTGGCCAGGATCGGCGCTTTCACGCGATTGGCGAACAGCTTGTACATGTCCAGTTCGGTGATGGCTTCCGGGAACACCATGTCGGCGCCGGCCTCGATGCACGCGGCAGCGCGGTCCAGGGCGGACTCCAGGCCTTCTACCGCCAGGGCGTCGGTACGGGCCATGATCACGAAGCTGTCATCGGTACGGGCATCGACGGCGGCCTTGATGCGATCGACCATTTCCTGCTGCGAGACGATTTCTTTATTAGGACGGTGACCGCAACGCTTGGCGCCGACCTGGTCTTCGATGTGGATCGCCGCTGCGCCGAACTTGATCATCGACTTCACGGTGCGGGCAACGTTGAACGCCGAGGAACCGAAACCGGTGTCCACGTCCACCAACAGCGGCAGGTCGCAGACGTCGGTGATACGGCGCACGTCGGTCAGCACGTCATCCAGACCGGTGATGCCCAGATCCGGGATGCCGAGGGAACCGGCCGCCACACCGCCACCGGAGAGGTAGATCGCCTTGAAACCGGCACGCTTGGCCAGCAGGGCATGGTTGGCGTTGATCGCACCAACCACTTGCAATGGATGCTCGCTGGCGACCGCATCGCGGAAACGCTGGCCTGGAGTGCTCTTGTTGGAACTCATGACTCACCTCGTTCAGTGGCTGTCGGATTGGCTCCGTCCTGATAGTGACGGGCAATGTTGCGTTTGGATGCGCCGATGTGACGGCGCATCAACAACTCGGCCAATTCACCGTCACGGTCGGCGATGGCATCGAGAATTCGGTGGTGCTCGGCAAAAGCCTGGTGCGGGCGATTGGGCGTGGTGGAAAACTGGATGCGGTACATGCGCACCAGTTGATACAGCTCGCCACAAAGCATCTGCGTCAGGGTACGGTTGCCGCTGCCCTGAATGATCCGGTAGTGGAAATCGAAATCGCCTTCCTGCTGGTAATAGCCCCGACCGGCCTGAAACGCCTCATCGCGCTCGTGGGTTTCCAGGACCTGGCGCAGCTCATCGATTTCTTCGACGGTCATGCGCTCGGCCGCCAGACGACAGGCCATGCCCTCGAGGGACTCGCGGATTTCGTAGAGCTCCAGCAGTTCGGCATGGTTGAGCGACACCACGCGGGCCCCGACATGCGGCACACGCACCAGCAGGCGCTGGCCCTCCAGGCGGTGGATGGCCTCGCGCAGCGGTCCGCGGCTGATGCCATAGGTGCGGGCCAGCTCCGGCTCGGAGATTTTGCTGCCAGGCGCGATATCACCCTTGACGATGGCCGCCTGAATGCGCCGGAAGACATTCTCGGAAAGCGTTTCCGAATCGTCCTGGGCAGTGAGCGGTTGATCGGGTTGGCTCAACATATTGTCGACACCTTTAAAGTCAGTGCCGCAAAAGCTAACGAAAACAGCGGAACCAGTCAAAGGAAAAAAAGAAATTGTCGACAATCGTCTAATAACCGGCTGCACCATAACGAAACAGCCTGTCTATTGGCGGTGGTCCGTCAGCGCTGGCGCCATAAAACCACCGTGATAGAATGCCGCCCGCATTTGTTGTCACATCTGCACTGCCTGTCACAAATTGCTGATAGGCCTACGAAGGAGCTTGCGCAGCAATGCCAGGGTCTTGAATCGAAGTACAGACCGCTGCGCACCAGGATTTATGAGACTCAAGCCCTTCCCTGCATACCTTTGCTTTCTTTGCCTGCCGAGCCTGGCAGTGGCGGGGGAAAAGACCGTGTACGGCCTCAATGAATATGCCTCGCTGGGCGGCATCGACCTGGAAGTGGCCGCCAAACTCGATACCGGGGCGAAAACGGCTTCGTTGAGCGCCCGCGACATCAAACGTTTCAAACGCAATGGTGAATCCTGGGTGCGCTTCTATCTGGCCATCGATGCGGCTCACTCGCACCCGATCGAACGACCGCTGGCCCGTGTCAGCAAGATCAAGCGCCGGGCCGGCGACTACGACCCGGAGGAAGGCAAGAAGTACACTGCCCGTCCGGTGATCGAACTGGATATCTGCATGGGCTCGGCCTTGCGCACCATCGAAGTCAACCTGACCGACCGTAGCGCCTTCCAGTTTCCGCTCCTGATCGGCTCCGAAGCGCTCAAACGCTTCGATGCGCTGGTCGACCCCAGTCTTAAATATGCTGCCGGCAAACCTGCCTGCACCACTGACGCTCATTCCGCAGAGTAATTTCAATGCGCTCTCTTACCCTTCATCTGAAAATGCTGATCGCCATCCTGGTGGTGGTGGGCATTTCAGTCACGGCCTATCAGATTTTCGTGCTGGGCATTCCCGTGACCGAGGACGCCACCGACGACTTGTGGAACATCGACGCCAAGGTCGAGTTCGTCGCCAACGCCAAAGACCCGGTCAAGATCCAGATGTTCGTGCCGCCGTTGAGCCGCGACTACGTCAGCCTCAACGAAAGCTTTATTTCCAATAACTACGGCGTGGCCGTGAACCGGGTCGACGGCAACCGCAAGGTCACCTGGTCGGCACGTCGAGCCAAGGGCAACCAGACCCTTTACTACCGCCTGGTGCTGACCAAGCGCTACACCGCGGAAAAAGCAAAGGTCAAAGGCCCCACGTTCCGTGACAGCATTGCCATCGAAGGCCCGGAAAAACTGGCCGCAGAAGCCTTGCTCGCACCCATCCGCCAGCATTCGGCCGATGTCGAGACCTTCATCGGCGAGACGATCAAACGTGTCAACAATGTCAACGACGACAACGTGAAACTGCTGCTGGCCGGCGATCCGTCCACCGTGCAGAAGGCCAGGATCGTCGAACTGGTGCTGTCCATTGCCCACGTACCGGTGGAAAAGGTCCACACCATTCGCCTGGTGGCCGATCAACCGCAAACCCCGGAACTCTGGTTGCGCAGTTTCAACGGCACCGACTGGCTGTACTTCAATCCGGAGACCGGTGAACAGGGCCTGCCCACCGACCGCCTGCTGTGGTGGACCGGTGATGAAAACCTGATCACCGTCGATGGCGGCAAGAAAGCCACCGTCACTTTCAGCATGAACAACAGCGAAATGAACGCCATTCGCCTGGCCAAGCTGACCGACGAAAATACCGACGCCAATTTCCTCTCCTACTCGCTGTACGGTTTGCCGCTGCAAACCCAGCAAACCTTCATGATCATGGTGATGATCCCGATCGGAGTGCTGGTAATTCTGATCCTGCGCAACCTGATCGGCATCCAGACCCTGGGCACCTTTACGCCGGTGCTGATTGCCCTGGCCTTCCGCGAAACCCAGCTGGGCTTCGGCATCGTGCTGTTCACGATCATCACCGCCCTGGGGCTGTCACTGCGCTCCTACCTCGAACACTTGAAGCTGCAAATGTTGCCGAGGCTGTCCGTGGTGTTGACGTTCGTGGTGGTTCTGATCGCAGCCATCAGTCTGTTCAGCCATAAACTGGGCCTTGAGCGTGGGTTGTCGGTCGCATTGTTCCCGATGGTCATCCTGACCATGACCATCGAACGCCTGTCGATCACCTGGGAAGAGCGCGGCGCCGGCCATGCGATGAAAGTCGCCATCGGCACACTGTTCGCCGCGTCCCTGGCGCACCTGATCATGACCGTGCCGGAGCTGGTGTACTTCGTGTTCACCTTCCCCGCGATCCTGCTCATTCTGGTGGGCTTCATGCTGGCCATGGGGCGTTATCGCGGCTATCGCCTGACCGAACTGGTGCGTTTCAAGGCCTTCCTGAAGAAGGCTGAAGCCTGATGTTCGGCTTCTGGAAAACCTGGAAGGCCCTGGAAGCCCGGGGCATCATGGGGATCAATCGGCGCAACGCCGATTACGTGCTCAAGTACAACAAGCGCAGCCTGTATCCGATCGTCGATGACAAGATCATCACCAAGGAACGCGCCATCGCCGCCGGCATCCACGTGCCAGAGATGTATGGCGTGATCTCCACCGAGAAGGAAATCGACAACCTCGAAGAGATCATCGGCGGGCGCAGTGACTTCGTGATCAAACCGGCACAAGGTGCCGGCGGTGATGGCATCCTGGTGATTGCCGACCGGTTCGAAGGCCAATATCGCTCGGTGTCCGGCAGGCTCATCAGCCATGAGGAAATCGAGCATCAGATTTCCAGCATCCTGACCGGCCTTTACTCCCTGGGCGGACACCGCGACCGCGCCTTGATCGAATACCGCGTGATTCCCGACCAGATCTTCAAGAGCATCAGCTATGAAGGCGTGCCGGACATTCGCATCATTGTCTTGCTGGGCTACCCGGTCATGGCCATGCTGCGCTTGCCGACCCGCCAGTCCAACGGCAAGGCCAACCTGCACCAGGGCGCCATAGGCGTCGGCGTCGACCTGGCCACCGGCCTGACCCTGCGCGGCACCTGGCTGAACAGAATCATCAACAAACACCCGGACACCACCAACGCGGTGGACGGCGTGCAACTGCCCTACTGGGACGGCTTCATGAAACTCGCCGCCGGTTGCTACGAGCTATGCGGGCTGGGTTACATCGGTGTCGACATGGTGCTCGACCAGGAAAAAGGCCCGCTGATCCTTGAACTCAATGCACGTCCTGGCCTGAACATTCAGATCGCCAACGATTGCGGCCTGACCCACCGCGCCCATGCGGTCGAGGCGCGAATGGAAGAACTCAAAGCGCGTGGCGTGACGGAAACCGTCGAAGAGCGCGTGGCGTTCGTGCAGGAAATGTTCGGGCACATTCCCCCGGTCGAGGGCTGAGCCGGCACCGATTCGCTTCGTTCGCCGTAGGAGCCAGGCTTGCCGGCGAAGTCCGGTTCGCGGGCAAGCCTCGCTCCTACAGGATGTGATGATCGTTCCCACGCTCCGCGTGGGAATGCAGCTCGGGACGCTCCGCGTCCCAAAAGCGGACGCAGAGCGTCCATTGAGGCATTCCCACGCAGAGCGTGGGAACGATCAACTGACCGTCACCAAGGATCTCAATCTGCCAATCCCCGACATCCCTCTAGGAGCAATTCCCGGAGGGGACTACAATCGCCCCCCCGCCTCGATGGCTGATCTACCCCGCCCATGCCGACCTGTTCCGTACACCCGCTGCCCTATCGCACAAACCCCGCCGAGTATTTCGCGGCCATTTGTCATGCCCCCGGCGCCGTGCTGCTCGACAGCGGTCGCCCCAGCGCCGAGCGCGGGCGTTTTGACCTGCTCAGCGCCTGGCCACTGGAGCAACTGACAGTCGCGCCCGATGAAAGCGGCGAGCACTTTCTGCAACGCCTTCGTGACAACCTGACACGACTCGGGCATGCGAGTGTTGAACGTGACCTGCCGTTCGCCGGTGGTCTGATCGGCTACTTGAGCTACGACTTCGGCCGTCATCTGGAAAGCCTGCCCAGCCAGGCCCTGGATGACCTGCAATTGCCGGATGCGCGTTTCGGCCTGTACGACTGGGCGCTGATCAGCGATCACCAGCAGGCCACCAGCCAACTGGTGTTTCACCCGACGCTGGCCGACAGCGAGCGCGAGCGCCTGATCCAGCTGTTCAGCCAGCCGGCCGGCGAAGCGCTTGAGTCCTTCAAATTGCAAGCGCCCATGAAAGCCGACCTGGACGCGGATCAGTATCGCCATGCAATCGAACGCATTGAGCAGTACATCCAGGCCGGTGACTGCTATCAGGTCAACTTCGCCCAGCGTTTCCGCGCGCCTTGCCAGGGGGACCCCTGGACGGCGTATGGCGCGCTGCGACAGGCGTGCCCGACACCGTTCTCCGGCTTTCTACGCCTGCCTGACGGTGGTGCGGTGCTGAGTCTGTCACCGGAACGTTTCGTCAAAGTCAGCCAGCGCCACGTGGAAACCCGCCCGATCAAGGGCACACGTCCGCGCGGACTGACACCTACCGAAGATGCGGCGAACGCCGCCGAGTTGCTGGCCAGCCCGAAGGATCGCGCAGAGAACCTGATGATTGTCGACCTGCTGCGCAATGACCTTGGCCGCACTTGTCGCACAGGCACGGTCCGGGTCCCGGAATTGTTCAGCCTGGAAAGCTACCCCAACGTTCACCACCTGGTCAGCAGCGTGAGCGGCGAACTGGCGGATGATCGCGACGCACTGGACCTGATCGCCGGCAGTTTTCCCGGCGGCTCGATCACCGGCGCCCCGAAGATCCGGTCGATGCAGATCATCGACGAGCTGGAGCCGACTCGACGGGGTTTGTATTGCGGTTCATTGCTGTATCTGGACGTGCGCGGCGAAATGGACAGCTCCATCGCCATTCGCAGTTTGCTGGTCAAGGATGGACAGGTGTGTTGCTGGGGCGGCGGCGGGATCGTCGCCGATTCCGAGTGGCAGGCCGAATATCAGGAATCGATCACCAAGGTGAAGGTGCTGCTCGATACCCTGCAAAACCTCTAAATGCTTCGCGGGCAAGCCTCGCTCCTACAGGTTAACGCCTGTAGGAGCGAGGCTTGCCCGCGAAAGCGCCAGAACAGACGACTACAGGCTCAAGGTACGGTTGGACGCCTTGATGAATTCCTGCTTCAGCGCGTCAAAGCTGTGCACCGCCGGGAACTGCGGGAACTCGCGGATCACGTTATCCGGTGCATGGAACAGGATCCCCGCATCCGCCTCACCCAGCATGGTGGTGTCGTTGTAGGAATCCCCGGCGGCAATCACGCGATAGTAGAGGCTCTTGAACGCCAATACCGACTGGCGCTTGGGATCTTTCTGACGCAGCTGATAGCCCGTCACCCGCCCGGTCTCGTCGGTAATCAGGCGATGGCAGAGCAAGGTCGGGAAACCCAGCTGGCGCATCAACGGCTGGGAAAACTCGTAGAAGGTGTCCGACAGAATCACCACCTGAAAACGCTCGCGCAGCCAATCGACGAATTCGGCCGCACCGTCCAGTGGCTTGAGCGTGGCGATCACTTCCTGGATATCGGCGAGTTTCAACCCATGTTCGTCGAGAATCCGCAGGCGCTGCTTCATCAGCACGTCGTAGTCGGGAATGTCCCGAGTGGTGGCCCTGAGGGATTCGATCCCGGTTTTTTCGGCAAATGCGATCCAGATTTCCGGAACCAGCACACCTTCAAGATCCAGACAGGCAATTTCCACGAGACACTCCCCTTTGTATTGTTTATTGAGTCGAGCGAGCCCGAACTCTATCGACTCCACCCCTACGGCGCAACGCAGAGGACGCCCCGGTCGGCACAGCTTTTTGTTACCATCGGCCCCATATAGAGCGCCCAGCGCCACCGACCTATAGGAAGCCGCCCTGATGAGCCCAACGTTCGACGTCGTGGAACTCGCCACGACCTATGCCAACAAATCCGCACAAGACATCCTGAAGCTCGCCTTCGCCGAGTTCGGCGAAGACCTGTGGATATCTTTCAGCGGCGCCGAGGATGTGGTGCTGGTAGACATGGCCTGGAAGCTGAACAAGAACGTCAAGGTATTCAGCCTGGACACCGGCCGCTTGCATCCCGAGACCTACCGTTTCATCGATCAGGTGCGCGAGCACTACAAGATCGACATTGAACTGGTGTCGCCGGACTACACGAAACTCGAACCGTTCGTGAAGGAAAAAGGCCTGTTCAGTTTCTACAAGGACGGTCATGGCGAATGCTGCGGCATCCGCAAGATCGAGCCGCTGCGCCGCAAGCTTTCCGGCGTCAAGGCCTGGGCCACCGGCCAGCGTCGCGACCAGAGCCCCGGCACCCGCAGCGCCGTCGCGGTGATGGAAATCGACACCGCGTTCTCCACGCCGGAGCGCACCCTGTACAAGTTCAACCCGTTGGCGCAGATGACCAGCGAAGAAATCTGGGGTTACATCCGCATGCTGGAACTGCCGTACAACAGCCTGCACGAACGCGGCTTCATCAGCATCGGTTGCGAGCCCTGCACTCGCCCGGTGCTGCCGAACCAGCACGAACGCGAAGGCCGCTGGTGGTGGGAAGAAGCCACGCAGAAAGAATGCGGGCTACATGCCGGGAACATCATCAGTAAGTCCTGATACCCCGGCTTCTGTAGGAGCGAGCAAGCTCGCGATAAGCGCCAGAACACCGCGGGGCGTCAGGTTTTCCTCGTCATCGTTGACGACCATCGCGAGCATGCTCGCTCCTACAGGCCTCATCGAAAATGTGTACACACAAATGTCACCATAGGTGCCATTTATGTGTGCACTTTTTGTTTGTACGCCCCCAAAAGTTACATTTCCTCGCCTGAGCCCGCCTTCAGCGCCTGCTCGAAAACCGCCTGAAAAATAAATACCTGTTCAAGCGGTCAATTTATATTTCCTATTTTTCAGTGACTTGGCGAAACGCCATAACCAAACGAAATGAGCAGCGCCTTTCATAGATCCCTCCGATGGCATGGATCTCGCTTAAGTGCATACATGTTTTGTATACAATAAAATCAAAACATACAGACACTTTAGATCCGCAAGCCTGAAGCGCCCTATCCCGTACAGGCTGCAGATGCCCCGTAACCAATGATATTCGCCACCTGCGACGAAGATTGCCGAGCCAACGCTCATGCACAGTCATCGCCGGTCGAGCATCAGGAGCCTGCCGGAATGCGTACAAGTCTCTCCAATAACAACGTTGCGCTGGATCTACCCGCCCCTCCTTCCACCCACCCCGCTTTCGATCCCCCCCTTCAACCCCCTGTCGTACTCAGCCCCCGACTGCACAACAAGGACCTGGCCCCTACCAAGGCTGAGGGGCGGCGCTGGGGCCAGTACAGCATCTTTGCCCTGTGGACCAACGACGTTCACAACATCGCCAACTACTCCTTCGCCATCGGCTTGTATGCCTTGGGCCTGGGCGGCTGGCAGATTCTGCTGTCACTGGGAATCGGCGCGGCACTGGTGTATGGCTTCATGAACCTGTCCGGCTACATGGGCCAGAAGACCGGCGTGCCGTTTCCGGTCATCAGCCGAATCAGTTTCGGGATTCATGGCGCGCAAATTCCGGCCTTGATCCGTGCCGTGATCGCCATCGCCTGGTTCGGGATTCAGACCTACCTGGCTTCGGTGGTATTTCGTGTCTTGCTGACGGCCATCCACCCCGCTTTCGCCGACTATGACCACGATTCCATTCTCGGGTTGTCGACACTTGGCTGGGTGTGTTTTGTGGCGATCTGGTTCGTGCAATTGGCGATCCTCGCCTATGGCATGGAGATGGTACGGCGCTACGAAGCGTTCGCCGGGCCGGTGATTCTGCTGACCGTCGCCGCCCTCGCCACCTGGATGTACTTTCAGGCCAACGCCACCATCGCCTGGTCGATCCGCGAGCCGCTGACCGGTGGCGAGATGTGGCGCAATATTTTTGCCGGCGGCGCATTGTGGTTGGCGATCTATGGCACCCTGATCCTGAATTTTTGTGATTTCGCGCGTTCTTCACCGAGCCGCAAAACCATCAGGATCGGAAATTTCTGGGGCCTGCCGGTGAACATTCTGGTGTTCGCCACCATCACTGTCCTGCTGTGCGGCGCGCAATTTCAGATCAATGGCCAGATCATCGAAAGCCCGACACAAATCATCGCTTCGATTCCCAACACCTTCTTTCTGGTACTCGGTTGCCTGGCGTTTCTGATCGTCACAGTGGCCGTCAACATCATGGCCAATTTTGTCGCACCCGCCTTCGTGCTCAGCAACCTGGCCCCCAGGTACCTGACATTCCGTCGCGCAGGGTTGATCAGCGCAACCATCGCCGTGCTGATCCTGCCCTGGAACCTCTACAACAGCCCGCTGGTGATCGTGTACTTCCTCTCGGGCCTGGGCGCCCTGCTCGGACCGCTGTATGGCGTGATCATGGTCGACTACTGGCTTGTACGAAAAGGTCAGGTCAACGTGCCGCAGTTGTACAGCGAAGACCCGAACGGCGCTTATTACTACAGCCATGGCGTCAATCTGCGCGCATTGGCGGCGTTCATTCCCGCAGCCTTGATCGCCATCGTCCTGGCGCTGGTGCCCGGTTTCCACCTGGTCTCGCCATTCTCCTGGCTGATCGGCGCCGGGATTGCCGGAATGCTGTACCTGATCATCGCCAAACGCCAACCCTATTACGCCGATGTCAGCGGTGAATCCATCGCCGTCGACAACGTCAGCCATTAAACCCGGCGCGGCCCGCCCGTGTCGGGCCGCGCCCCTGCGAATCAAGGACTTCCCATGCGAATTCTCGTGGTCAACGTCAACACCACCGAATCCATCACCCAGGCCATCGCACGCTCGGCCCAGGCCGTGGCGGCTCCCGGTACCGAAATCGTCGGCCTGACGCCCCACTTCGGCGCCGACTCTGTCGAAGGCAACTTCGAAAGCTATCTGGCGGCCATTGCAGTGATGGACCGGGTGATGTCTTACGACCAGCCTTTCGATGCGGTGATCCAGGCCGGTTACGGCGAACATGGCCGCGAAGGCCTGCAAGAGCTGCTCAACGTGCCAGTGGTGGACATCACTGACGCGGCGGCCAGCACGGCCATGTTCCTGGGGCACGCTTACTCGGTGGTCACCACACTGGACCGCACCGTGCCGCTGATCGAAGATCGCCTCAAGCTGTCCGGCTTGTGGGATCGCTGTGCATCGGTACGGGCCAGCGGATTGGCGGTCCTGGAACTGGAACACGAACCTCAACGGGCATTGGAAGCCATCGTGCATCAGGCTGAACTGGCGGTGACCCAGGACAAGGCCGAAGTGATTTGCCTGGGTTGCGGCGGAATGGCCGGGCTGGATGAGCAGATTCGCCAACGCACCGGCGTACCGGTGGTCGATGGCGTCACGGCGGCAGTAACCATTGCCGAATCCCTGGTGCGCCTGGGGTTGTCGACCTCCAAAGTGCGCACCTACGCGACGCCGAGGACGAAACGCATCATTGGCTGGGCAGAGCGGTTTGCCCGCTAGACCGCGTTATCGTTCATCGCGAGCAGGCTCGCTCCCACAGCTTCCGTGTCGTTCGCACTTCCCCGGTACGACACAAAAACTGTGGGAGCGGGCTTGCCCGCGATGGTCACACCTCGGTATCAAACCCGTCTCAAACCGCACTGAACCTCTGCCCCAATTCCTGCGCGGCAAATTGCTCGATGATGTAGTCGACGAACGCCCGGGTCTTGCCCGGCAACAATTTGTGCTCGGCGTAGTAGATCGAGATATTGCCATCATCGACGTACCAGTCCGGCAGCACCCGCTGCAATGTTCCCGCCTCCAGATACCCCACGGCAAACGGCATGCTCACCAGTGCAATTCCCAGGCCCTGTACCGCCGTGGCGCAGGCTGCCTCCGAATCGCTCATGGTCATTTGCGCTTTCAAGACCAGCGGACTGTGTTGTCGATCGCGACGGGTCAACTGCCAGGAACGCACGCGACCGGTCTGCGGCGAGCGAATCAGGATGCCGTCGTGTTGTTTGAGGTCGTCGGGTTCGACGATGGCTCCACGGCTGGCGAGATAGTCGGCAGAAGCCACCAGCACGCGATGGGCCGGGGTCAGTCTGCGCGCAACCACGCCCTGGGGCAGTTCGAAACCACCGCCAATCGCGGCGTCGAAACCCTGACCGATCAGGTCGACTTGGCGGTTGTCGAAATGCCAGTCCGGATGGATGGCAGGATAGCGGCGCAGAAACTCCCCGAGCAGCGGCACGATGTAAAGACGCCCGAATACCGTGCCCATGCTGACCTTCAATGTCCCCGCCGGACGCCCCTGTGCGCTGGCCAGATTGGCCACGGCATTCTGAATGGTATGCAGGCTGGCGCTGACCTCACTCAAAAACAACTGGCCTGCCTCGGTAAGCGTCAGGTTACGGGTGCTGCGCTGGAACAGGCGCACACCCAGGCGCGCTTCCAGCTTGGCGACGCTTTTACCTACCGCCGCCGGCGTCAGGCTCAAGCGCCGCGCGGCCTCGGCAAAACTGCCGACTTCGGCGCTGCGTACGAAGCATTCGATACTGCTGAAGGTTTCCATAGGCATCACTATAAACTTTTGGTTTACACAGACTATCGCAAAGACTGTCTACTCCGTGTGCAACCGGCAATCGATACTAGGCTCCATCAACCGGGACATTCGCCTCGGAACTTTGGAGATCGATATGACTACTCAGAACCTCAGCGGCAAAGTGGCATTGATTCAAGGCGGTTCCCGCGGCATTGGCGCTGCCATCGTCAAACGTCTGGCCGCTGAAGGCGCTTCGGTTGCCTTTACTTATGTAAGCTCCGCCGCCAAGGCCCAGGCCCTGCAAGACAGCATTGTCGCCGAGGGCGGCAAAGCCCTGGCCATCAAGGCCGACAGCGCGGATGCCGAAGCCATCCGCAGTGCCGTGACCGCGACGGTGGAAACCTTCGGTCGTCTGGATATCCTGGTCAATAACGCCGGCGTGCTGGCCGTCGCCCCGCTGGAAGACTTCAAGTTGGAAGATTTCGACCAGACACTGGCCATCAACGTGCGCAGCGTCTTCATTGCCACTCAGGCCGCCGCCCGCCACATGACCGAAGGCGGCCGCATCATCAATATCGGCAGCACCAACGCTGACCGCATGCCCTTCGCCGGTGGTGGCCCATACGCCATGAGCAAGTCGGCGCTGGTCGGCCTGACCAAGGGTCTGGCCCGGGATCTGGGCCCCAAAGGCATCACCATCAACAACGTACAACCCGGCCCGGTCGATACCGACATGAACCCGGCCGAAGGTGACTTTGCCGATAGCCTGATTCCACTGATGGCCGTGGGGCGTTATGGCAAGGCCCAGGAAATCGCCAGTTTCGTTGCCTATCTCGCCAGTCCCGAGGCGGGTTACATCACCGGTGCAAGCCTGACCATCGACGGTGGCTTTGGCGCCTGACACATCCGACGCCAATCAAATGTGGGAGCGAGCCTGCTCGCGATTGCGTAGACCAGACAACATCGAAATTGTCTGATACATCGCCATCGCGAGCAGGCTCGCTCCCACCTGTTTATTGTCAGGTCCAGGCGAACGCCGGCAAGCCAAAGCTACGCGGATTGAAGGCCTTCAACGTACGAAGAATACCGTCGGCATGTGCGTATTTTTCATCGGCCATCGCAGCATCCGGAATCGCAATGGCCGTCATCCCCGCTGCTTTCGCCGCCGTGACACCAAAGGGTGAATCCTCGAACACCAGGCAATCCTGCGGCGCAACACCCAAGCGCCGCGCCGCCGTCAGGAAGATATCCGGTGCCGGTTTGGCCGCGCCGACTTGCGGATCGTCAGCGGTGACGATCGCGTCGAACAGTGCGAACCAGTCCCGGTGCAAGGTGGTTTTCTGAGCAAACGACTGGCTTGAGGAACTGGTCCCCACCGCGATGGGAATCCTGTTGTCCTTCAGATGCCGCACCAGCTCCCGAGCACCCGGCATGGCCTGAGCCGCCGGAAATCGCTCGCGCATCAGCGGCTCGCGGATCACCAGAAACTCCTCGGCCGTCATCGGCAACTCCAGTGCCTCGACCACGTAACGGGCCAGGTCAGCGGCACCACGACCGATGATGTTCTGCTTGATGTTCCAGTCGAATGTTCGCCCGAAACGCCCGGCGATGATGGACGTTACTTCGGTGTAAATGCCCTCGGTATCGAGCAGCAAGCCATCCATATCGAAAATCACGGCCTTGATCGGACCGAACTCATCCAGCACTGCACTCATCGCATCTGATCCGTTTTCAACTACGTCCCGGGGCTGTTCTGGCGCAACCACCACCGCGACGGATTAAAGGTTTCAGCAGCATAGCGAGCACATTTGGCACCGAGCAACCGGTAATCCCGCCCGCCTCTGAATGGATGTAGATGATTTAGCGAATCGCCCTACAACAAACACCTCCTTTCCCGACTTCTTTCTCGATTGATCCCCCGCAGAGTTTCGCGCCCCTTCTTCCAAGCGAAAAACTGCCCATGTTCGACCCCGACAAGCCGCTGGTCCTGAACAACATCATCGGCCTGTTGGTGCTCGCCGCGATGAATCCGGAACAACCGAACATCGAAGCACTGCTCGGCGATTTTCGTCTCTGTCTCAACGACTTTGACGCCTGGGCGCAGAACTACTGGATCGGCGCGGCACTGGATGTCGAACAGGTATTCAAGGTCGGCGACGACGTCCGCCTGACGGCATCGAAGAACATCACCACACCGCTCAGTTCAACGGTCGCCATGTGTCCCGCCAGCGGCCCGCTGACGCTGGTACACATGTTCGAAACCGCGCGCTTCGTGCCGATCGGCAACACGCCGGTCATGCTCGAACCGCTGATTGCCGAAGGGCCGGACGGGCCGGAGTTCGGCGAGCCGGTTCACCACACCATCGGCCCGAGCGGCATCCTGGAAATCCCCGATTGCTGGCGCGGCAATCGCTACCGCATCACCTTCTTTCCCAACGTCACCCGCGAACACATCAAGGCCCTCTACGCCTCCTATCAGGGCGTCCTTGGCGAACTGGAAGGCTGGCTGCGCGAGGAGTGGTCCAGCGAGTTCAAGGCGCAGTGGGAGGCATTCTCCGGCGCTGGTTTTCGCGAACGCTATAACCTGTTGCAACGCGCTGACTGGCGTGGATTCGGAAATGTCCTGCATAGCCTGTGGGATGACGTGAAGCAGGTCTATGCGTTGTTCGCTGATCTGCGGGCCAACAGCGCAAAACTCCTTGAATACCTGACCGAGATCGAACTTGAGGCGCTGCTGGACACTCCGGCAGAAGCCATCGCCAGCATCATGCTGATGTTGAGCGACGAGCCACTGATGTTCATTCATCTGGCCGCCTTCACCAGTTGGCTGCGGATGTTGCCGCCGCAGTACATCGCCGAAGTCGTGGCGCAAATTCGTACAGAGTTGCTGATCAGTTTCCTGCTGGTGCGTTTGACCGGTCCTGCGGGACTGAAGCTCAACATCAGCACAAAAGTGCTGGCAAGGATCAAATCGGGACATGCCCGACGCTGGTTGACGGCGGCAGGTCTGCGTCTGGCGCAATTGACCAGCCACTCGGACCTGACCGTTCATGCGAACGCTCTCAAACCCTTGATGGTCAGTGCCCGAAACACACCGCTCCAGCCCGCACCGGCGGTGCCCTTGCTGATCAGCAAGGCAGGGGCGGCGGATGTACGGGTGGACAATCCAGTCGCCATCGCTCGCAGCAAGACCAAGGCACAAACACGCCTGGCCCGACACGAACCCCACGACGACGCCCCGAAACCGGCAAAAAACCCCAACGGCGACAACGCCGAGCCCGCCGCCCGCACCGCCACCCACGGCTGCCCGGTGTCGCTGGTCACCGGCGAAGAACTGCTGACCCTCACCGACGGCGTGCTTGACGGCCTGTTGCCGTTCGAGTTCACCCGCCTGTACCGCACCAGCGCGGTCGAGATCGACAGCGGCCTGGGGTTTGGCTGGAGCCATTCGCTGAGCCAGCGCCTGGAGGTCGACGGCGACACGGTGACCTGGATCGATGCAGAAAACCGCCGCACGCCGTTTCCCTTGCCGAGCCGGGCACGCCCGGCGATCCACAACAGCCTGGCGCGGGCGGCGATTTACCTGGGTGATGAACCCGACGAACTGATCCTCGCCCTGGCCGGCGACGCGGCGCGCTTCCACCACTTTCGCGACGGCCGTCTGACGGCAATCAGCGACGCCTACGGCAATCGCCTGAGCGTGCAGCGCGATCTGCTCGGGCGCATCGAGCGCCTGGACAACCACGCCGGGCGCAGCCTGGGCCTGCGCTATCAGGGCCGGCAGCTGATCGCCGTCGACTACCAGTGCTACGAATCCCGCAACGACGGGCCCTATGCCTGGCGCACGGTGCAGACGCTGGTCAGCTACGGCTACGACGCCCGCGGGCGGCTGGTCGAGGCGCGCAATGCCGTCGGCGAGACCGAGCGCTACGACTACGACGAACAGCACGTCATCCTGCAACGGCAACTGGCCGGCGGCGCGAGTTTCTACTGGCAATGGCAACAGGCCGGCAAGGCCGCCCGCTGCATCCGCCACTGGGCCTCCTTTGCGCAGATGGACACGCGCTACACCTGGGGCGACGACGGCAGCGTGGTGCTGCGGCATGCCGACGGCAGCGAGGAAACCTACGTTCACGATACGCAGGCGCGGCTGGTGCGCCGGGTCGAGGCCGACGGTGGCGAACGGCAGCGGGCCTACGACGCCCAGGGCCGGCTGATCGCCGAGCAGGACGCGCTCGGCGCCGTCACCGAATACCGCTACGACGACCTCGGCCGGCTGATCGCGCTGATTCCGCCCGAGGACGAGCCAACCTCCTACGAATACCGCAACGGTTTCCTGCACGCGCGTTATCGCGGCCAGGCCAAGTGGACCTATCAGCGCAACGCCCAGGGCGACGTCACCTGGCTGATCGACCCCGACGGCCACAGCACCTACCACGAATACGACAAACAGGGCCGGCTGGTGCTGATCCGCCACCCGGACCAGAGCCTCCAGCATCTGCTCTGGAACCACCGCGGGCAACTGCTCGAAGACCGCCTGCCCAGCGGCGGCCGTCGGCGGTTTTCCTACGATGTGCAGGGACGCTTGCTGACCCGCGAGGATGAATTAGGCGCCATCACCTGCTACCAGTGGGACGCGCTGGGCCGTCTGCTGCGGCTCACCCAGCCCGACGGCAGCAGCCGCCATTTCAGCTACAACGCCTACGGCCAGATCACTGCCGAGCACGATGAACTGGAGCGCGTCACCCGCTACGAGTACGCCGACGACCTGCATCTCGTCAGCCGGCGCATCAACCCCGACGGCAGTGAGCTCAAGTACCGCTACGACCATGCCCGGCTGCTGCTCACCGCCATCGAGAACGAAGTCGGCGACACCTATCGGCTGGACTACACGCCGGGGGGGCTGATCCGCCAGGAGACCGGCTTCGACGGTCGACGCACGGCCTATGCCTACGACCTCAATGGCCGGTTGCTGGAAAAAACCGAGTTTGGTGATGACGGCTCGCAACTCATCACGGCCTACCAGCGCGACAGCGCCGGGCGCCTGCTGCGCAAGACCCTGCCCGATGGCATCGCGGTCGCCTACCGCTACGACCGCCTCGGCCGGCTGGTCGGCGTCGATGACGGCCAGGACCATCCGCTGGAGTTCGAGTACGACGCCCACGACCGCCTGATCACCGAGCACCAGGGCTGGGGCACGCTGCGCTATGGCTATGACGCCAGCGGCCAGCTCGAACACCTGCGCCTGCCGGACAACAACCGCCTGCACTACCAGCGCGCCAAGGGTGGCGGCCTGACGGCCATCGCCCTCAACGGCACGTGCCTGACCCGTCACCGTTTCGACGGCGGCCGCGAGCGCCTGCGCCAGCAGGGCCAACTGCTCAGCGAAATGGCCTACGACGAGCAGGGCCGTTTGCAGGCCCATGCCGTCAGCCAGTCACAGCGTGCGCTGTACCGCCGCGATTATGCCTACAGCGCCAACGGCAACCTCCTGCAGGTGGCCGACAGTCGCCACGGCCCGCGCCACTATCAGTACGACGCGCTCGACCGCCTGACCCGCGTGCGCCACGGCCGTGACCTGCCCGCGGAACACTTCAGCCACGACCCGGCCGGCAACCTGCTGAT
>NZ_JBNNVQ010000085.1:0-25410 GCF_050280625.1 Pseudomonas sp. NPDC089569 | reverse complement strand
CGAAGCCTTGAGACTCTCCAGTGCCTCCCCGGTTGGCGTCTTGACGTAGCCTTCATGCTCCAGCGTACTGCCAATCAGAATATGCCCGTCGCGGCTCTCCTGATCCATGAACGACTTGGTCAGGTTTTTGGCCATGGCTTTCTGGCCGGCCTTGACCAGCTTGCGGCTGATCGCATCTTCAAGGCCGACGTAGCTGATGAACTTGCCGGTGACCGAACGGTTGCCCAGCAGCGAGAAGCCGCCGAGGATGGTGCGGGCGTAGTAGCTGATGCCGTAGCGATTGAGAAGATCGCCCTCGGTGGAAGTGTCGAGGATGTTGTATTCCACCACCCGCGACACGTCTTCGGCGTAAGTCACCTGGTTGCCCGGACTCTCCCACTGCTTGCCCCTGGCCAGCGCCGCGATGGCCAGGCTCGACGGCGACAGGAACACATTTTTCTTCGCGGCCTTGGAGTACACCGACGGCATGTTGTGCACCAGCAGGCAGCGGTCGAAGCCCAGTTCGGCACCGCCCAGTTCCTGGCTGTAAGTCACTTGATCGGCGACTGCGGCATCCTTGCCGTCAAGCACCACACGGGCCTTGATGCGCTTGCCAAAGGAAGCGAACTCGCCGGCCACTGCCTTGGTGCCGGTGAAGCCCGGCGCGCCGATGATGGTCAAGTCCTCGGCCACACCGCTCAATGCGGCCAGACCCAACTTGCGACCGGTCAATGGGTCGATGCCGCCGATGACGTTGTTCAGCGTATCGGCCTCGGTCGCGCCCTCTTCGACGATGACCACGTAGACCGGCACCTTGACCACTTTCAGAATCTGGAACACGGCGTGATACAGCGTGCCTTCTTCACTGCCGGTCGGGTCGAGCAGCGCCTGGGTGGTGAAGCTGTTGATGCGGAACGGCGCATTGCGCGGAATCAGCGGGTCGGCCTTCGGCGCCGTGCCGATCAGCCCGATGACGTTGTCGCCCAGGCCACCCATGGCCTCGGGGGATTCGGAGGCATTGACGGTAATGCCGTTGTGCTCGAAGTTCAGAACCTCAGCCATATTATTCAGCCTTCTTGGCAGCGGCCTTCTTGGCCGCGGTGGATGGAGAGGCCGACTCGGCAGCCTCGGTTTGTTTCAGCGCCAGGCGACCGGCGCTGCGCAACGCATTGGCTTCAACATCAAGCAATCGCAGCTCCTGGCCGACGCTCGACCAGTGACCGCCGCCGATGGGGAATGGAACGAGTACGGTGTACGTTTGGCGTTCTGCCATTTGTGTTTCTCCATAAATGAAAAAGCCCCTTGGGGAAGGGGCTGTGGGTGTTGCGTTTGTTGGGCAAAAAAAACGCCCCGGGGATACGGGGCGTTTATTGTTCTTTCTCGACCATCCAAGAGGGAGCGATTGGACGGTAGTCCATTTCGGGAAACCTCTCCGATTGTGGCCATTCGCGCAATTGTCGGCGGTAACGCTGTACATCGCGGTATTGCTCGGCGGTGAGCGTAGTCACGATGCCTTCCTCCAACTCATCACGATGTCGGGCCACGACACCGTCAGTAATAGCCAAATGTCCGTTGCGCCAACGGCGCTCGACGTCAGCTAATCGCCCCTCAATTACCACCAGTGGCGACGGATCCGTCAGCGACGGCGGGCTAGTAGAAAAGTCGATGACTTTCCCCTCCGTCTGCGCCTCCAGGTACTCTTGATGCTGCTCATCGGTGATCAAACATCCGTCTTTTGGTGGCTGTCCTAATGTGTCGTCCCAAAAACCGTTCTTTGAGTAGCTCGAGTAAATTGCCACATGTACCTCCACTCAGGGGCCTTGCCCCATCTAGCTAACAATTAAAAGAAGAAAAGGCTTAGCTGCCGATGGCGAATACTTTGGTGGGCGCAGTGATTGGCCCCCAGTTGTATAGGTTCACGCCAGATGTCGACACCTCCCCCACCACCACGTTGCCAGCAGTGGGGCTGGCGTTGGAACCCAGTGGCGCAGCCATTGCGAAAATGCAGGCGTTAGGGAACACAATCGGAAATGAAACGCTGCCTGCGGCTCCAGCAACGACATATGCCGCATGGCACCATTGCAAGATGAGGCCGTTCGGTAGTTTTTGCCAACCGTTGGACGTTTGAGAGCCAGCGAACACAGCGGTTTTGCCCATTACTCCTGTGCCCGCCAGGACCCATATACCGGAGCCAAGATAAACCGCGTCGACATAAGAGTCAGGCGGAATGCTCCTGACGCTGTTCGATGCGACTGCAGAAATTGCTTCCTGCATCTTGTCCGCACCTTGAACGGCCAGGCCGATCGCCAGGACTGACCAGTTTTGAATTCGTACCGTCGCACCGACCGCCAAGGCGTTAGCCGTCGAGTCGGGCAAACTGTAAGACGATGCAGTGCCTGCAGAGAAATGCACGATCCCGCCAATATGTGCCAGAGCACCCGCTAGGGCGCCTACGCCACCCGTAACGCTTGAGTATTGAAGCCCCCGCGCCTGAACCGCCGCCATAGTGGCCAGTTTGGTGGTCGTATCAAACCGGGCCGGGGTCGGCGCGGTCGGGGTCCCTGTCAACGCAGGACTGGCCAACGGTGCCCGTGACGTATCCGCGGGGTGGCGATGGTCCTCACGCGCCAGCCTGGAACCCGTTCCGACCGCAGCCGTGCCGTCCATCAGTGGCGCGACCGTGGCCAAGTCCGCAGCAATTTCCTGCTGAACAAAAGCCGTGGTAGCGATTTGCGTTGTATTTGAACCGAGGGTCGCCGTAGGAGCCGTTGGTAAACCTACTAGAGCGGGCGACGCCAATGGAGCAAAACCATAAGTGACGTTCTGAAAAGTCAGGGCGGTGGAACCCAAGACAATCGCACCATCGGTTATCAGTTGCCAGCGACTGTCAGCCTGCGTGACTCCCTGCTCAACCGAAACCTGCATAGCCGACGTCACTTTCGCGTCAATATCAGCATCCGCTGCCCGTGACCACATGCCATTGGCCACAACGTAAAGACCATTGTCTTTCGCCTGAGTCTGGTTTTTAACGAGGACTCGATCACCCGCTACAACGGCAACACCATCAATGGTTTGAGAGGCGCTCAAAGCGATGTTTACCGTGGTGGCAACTCGTACCGACTGCTTCGCATCGAGCTTTCCCAGCTCCGCCGCTACATAGTCAGTCACCCACGCCCGCGTCGCCTTGACCACGGTGTCATCAATCAACAGCGTCACCAACGACGCATTGCTGGTCTCGAAAATCGAGCGGATGTAGAACTCTTTCCCCGAACCCGAGGTTGCCAGCACCGGTTTGAACGACTCCGGATATTTGACGATGGCGTAGAGGATTCCGGTGTCGGTCCACAAGCCGGCCTCGCGCACATACCAGCCGCCAACGTCGGGCGGGATGGTGACTTCGGCCAGCAACCAGTTCGGATTCTTCTCGTCCTGGAACAGTGCGTTGAGCGGCCCGCGCCAGACTTCACGCTTGAGTGCCGTGGCGGTCGCCGCCGGGTTGTAGACCGTGCCGCCGCCGTCGCCAACGGAAAGCTGCGTCAGCTTGATCGGCACGCCCGCCGCCTTGCAGGCGGTTTCGTAGGCAATCCCTGCGTTCGTGAGCAGGGTGTAGTAGTCAGCCATTCAGGCCCCCTGAGGATAAATAGTGGATGTTTCGACGCTGTAGAGTCCGGCGGCCATGCAGGCCTCGCCTGACGTTTCCAGCCCTTCGATGACGATTGGGTAAACCGTGGTCAGCTCGCCGCACACCGTGGTTGCACCGATGCAGTGACTGCCGAATGCACTCAGCCCCACGGACACCGACAAGGTGTCGCGCTCGCTTTTCGCGCTTGCCAGGCGCCGGTCGAGACGTGCATCGATTGCTTCGTTGTAAGGCGCTTCGGTGAACGCCCGAACGGAAAAGCTGTAGGGCTGGCCCACCGGTGTCTGCTCGTACCAGGCCCGGACCTCCGGCCTGAGGCGCAAGCCCCTGGCGGCATTTTCCAGTGCCTGCCGCGTACCGGCCTGGCGGGCCGTGGGCCAGGCGAGCTCGACGGTCAAACGCTTTTCCGTTTCGTCCGCCTCGGAGCACCACTCACTGACACCACGATCCGCCGCGAGATAGGGCAGAAAGGCCGAAGGTGTCGCAGTCGGGTCCATCAGTTCGGGAAACGGCGGCGCAATGCGATCAAGCAAGCTGCCGAACCCGATATCGAGGGCCCTTTCCAACGCCGAGCTGTTGGCTGGCAACAGGCTCGGCCGCCACTGAAGGTCGCTCATAGCGTGAGCACCTCCACCTCGACACCGGTGCAGTAAGGGGCCTCGAAGGCCGTCGTGACAATCGGTGCGAGCGGTTCGAGAATCTCCAGCTGAACCGCGCCGGCGTTGTGCAGTGTGAAGTCGATCCAGCTGGGATCGACCCGGCCTTCAAGGCGATGACAGCTGTCGGCATAGGCTTGCAGCTGCTGTTGGGCGGCGACCTTCGTCAGTCCCGAGTCGGGGCCGGCGTTGATCCGTGCAATGACCCGAATCCGGTAGGGTTTGATTTGGGCGCTCTGCACCGTGACCCGATCCGTTTCCGGTCGCACATCCGGCCGCTCGAAATGCAGACGCACACCTTCGAGCAATTCCTCGGAGGCCGTTCCATCGCCCTCCCGCGCCAGCACGGTGACCATCACTTCCCCGGGCGCCGTGCGTCGTCCGTTACCATCCTTGACCTGCGCGGCATAACCGTCGGGCTCGAAGGTGTAAGTGACCGTCACTTCCCCCGGCACAGCGGACTCCACCTTCACCGCCGGACGCTCGCCAAGGGTGAACACCTCGCGGCGATACTGCATGCGTGAGCCGGCGGCCGGTGCATGGGGCGCCAGGTAGTAACGCAATCGGGCGTCGTCGTCGCTTTCATACACAGGTGCAATCGGCGGGAAGGCCGCCGGGTCGCCGGGATCGAGCAATTGGCGCTCCAATCCCATGTCCGCCAGCCGCGCATCCAGGTTGCTGCCGGTGGCCCACCACGCCAGCATTTGTTTGATGCGGGCGTTGTATTTGCGTTCGTGCAGTTGCAGGCGCACACAAAAGGCTTCCAGGGCCAGCGTCAGCAACTCGCTTTCATTCTCAAGACTCACCTTGAGTTTTACCGCGCTTTCGGGAGCCCTGGCGCCGACGTACTCGACAACGAAGGTCTTGAACTCGGCCAGCAGATCCTCGAACGCTTCGACCGTGACGATGGCCGGCTCGGCCAACTGGTTCTGCCCCGGTATCAACATGCTCATGTCACCACCTCGAATGTCTGATTACGGTTGTTCCAGGTGCCGGCAAAGCGCAGGAGCAACCCGGCGCCCTGTCGGCTGGCGACAATGACCTGCGGCTGAAAATCGTCTATGCCGTTCTGGCTGTTGAAGAACGCCTGTGCGGCGTGGCTCTGGGCCAGGATCAACAGATCGTCGCCCAGGTTCTGCCCCAACAGCTCCGGGATGGCCGAGCCGTACAAGGGACGCTTCTGGCGTGTGCCCAGGGGTGTGGTCAGCGCCCGGGTCGCGCGCTCCACGAACTGCGGCCAGTCGTCGACCGCCGCGCCGGTGTTTCTATCGATTCCAATCATGGGAAAACTCTCTATGCGCTGCTGATCACGCGTCCCTGGTGATCCACCAACGGACCGCTCAGGTGCACGCCGGAGGTGTCGATTCGGATACCGACCGCACCCAATTGCAGTTCGATTGCCTCGGGCTTCATCACGACGCGCGCCGGTCCGATACTCATCTCCAGCGCCTCGCGACTGCCGTCGAAACTTGCCGGACCGTTTTTCCAGTGCAGGGTGTGGTTGGCGTCGTCGTAACCGCTTTCCGTACCGTCCCGATATAGGCGACGCGTCAACGACGCCAGGGTCGAGGCCGGTGGAAACCGATCGCCGTTAAGCCCGAACAGCGCAACCGATTGAGCGCTGCTCTCGCCGGCGCCATGGTTCAACAACAGGCATTGCTCGCCGACCGTGGGAATGCGCGACTCGCTTTGCGCCCCGGCGCTGGGATTGAAAAAACGAATGGCCGGTGTCAGCAACCCGCCATGGCTGACGCGACAGGTGTTGCCGACCGCATCGACTTCCTGGCACACGCCGATGCGGCAGACGCTGTCCGTGCGCCGGTGCAGGTCTTCAAGCTCGGCATCCATCTCGGCCAGACGCTCGATGATCGGGCCCAAATGCATGCGTAAAAGCGCATCGAACATGGTTCAACCCTCGAGTTCGGTGTATTGGTCCGGATCGTCGATATCCGAGACTTCCCAGGTGCGGGCGAATTTCGGCGTGCCGAGGGGGTCGTCCAGCAGCGGTGCACCGAAGTACAGCGTCTGGATGAAGGACAGAGTCCAGGCGGAAAATGGCTGTGTGCCGTGAATGAAGATCGAAGGAATGGCGTCGAGACTGACCGGCAGATCACATTGCTCACTCGGCAGACCCCATCGGTTATCGGTGACCCGATCCTTGAGGGCGCTGGCCAGATCGCAAGCGGCAAGGCTCGGGTTGGCGGCCTGCGACGGCATCAACACTTGCAGGGAAACCGTCAGTGCATGTGCGATGCGGCCATCACTGGCGCGGCAGGCCGTCGCATCGCGTTCGAAGGAGACCAGAACCCAGGGCTGGTCGCCGGCATCGGTGAAGTCTTCACGACTGCCGACATTGATACCGAGCCCCGAGTTGCGTAATGCCGCGACAATGGCCGTAAAAAGCTGCGAAGGCTTTTCGATAACCGATGGCATGGAAACGTCCTGTTCATGTGTCGAGAGAGTCATTGCTGGTCCGGACGGGAGTCGCGTGGCGGCATTTCGGCCACCCCGATACGCCTGGCCGCCCAGCGTTCATAAAGCCCGATGGCGACGTCCGCGCCTGCCATCGCCGTGAGGCAACCGAAGGCGGCCGCCGCCCAGATCGACATGCCGGCGGCGTACAGCAGCATGACGGCCGAGACGCCGCAGACCATACAGGCGCCGGAGCGCAAGGCCAGTCGCCGCAGCAATGACCAGCCGCGGGCACCGTCCTTGTCGGCGCGCCACATTTCGCCGGACACCCCGCCCAGCAGCGCAAGGACGATGACCAGCCAGATCGGTATATCCAGCAACGCTTGTTGCTCGTTTGTCATGTCACGCCTCCTGGAGTGATTGATGAGTCATGGAAAGGTTCTGATGAGTAATGACCTGGTGTCAGGCAGGCATTCCAAAAAGCCCGGCGCCCGCCAGGCTTTTCAGTAATGCGCTCCGTCGCCTTTCGCCCGCAGGCTTGGGTGAGGTCGACCTTTCGGCGCTACTGGCGCGGTACGGGTCCGTTCAAATTGTTCCTCCGACCGCGGCCCCTGCCCGCCGGATAACTGCTTCTGGTGCTTTACGCTGCACACCCGGGTCAGTTGCCAACCCTCTGAACCGTTGAGGCCGGTTCATCGCTGCCTTTTTTGGTGGAACTAAAGAACTTCGTTTCGAGCTGCTTTGTTGAGCGGCTTGAGACAAAGAATATGCATGGATGCATATCCAGTCAATGCGTAAATGCATTTATTTATGCACGACAAATGCACAGACGCATGAAACATCCGTAAACACTGGCTCTCGCGGCTTTCGACAGGCGAAAAAAAACCCGCCTGATGGCGGGTTTTGTCTGAGTGCGGTGAGATTATCGGGCGTACATGCCCCACCAGAAGACGTGGCCGAGGATGACGATCTGTTCTTCCTGCATCTCCTGGAAGCTGTAGTCCTCGTCCGGATGCTCATCGCGGTTGAAGCTGCGCAGACGAATGCCGGTCGGCAGGCGATAAAGCTGTTTTACCCGCAGTTGGCCATTGTGATTGATTGCATAAAGGTCGCCATCAATGATGTCGCCAATGCCGCTCTTGCCGGCGTTGACCCCCACCGTCGCCCCGTCGCGCAACACCGGCAACATGCTGTTGCCGCGAACGGTCACGCACTTGGCCTGATCGAACTGCACGCCGTTATGGCGCAGGCTGCGCTTGCCGAAGCGCAGGCTAGAGCGCTCGCTCTCCTCGATGACGAATCTTCCTGATCCCGCTGCCAATTCAACCTCGCGAAGAAAGGGGACCGAGACCTCATCGTCATCGATGGGGGTATCGTCGTCCCACAGACTTATGTCCTTGAGTTCGGAATGCGCTGGCTCGCGTCCGCCCGTGGACGCGGGCGCAACGTCCGCGCGCCCGCGCAAATGGTCGGTGCTCACGCTGAAGTACTCGGCGATTTTCGAAATGTGCTTATCCGAAGGGTCGACGATCTTCCCGCTGAGAATCCGCGAGAGAGTGGATTGAGGCACGCCGGTGCGACGGTGAAGCTCCGTGGGGGAGATTCCGTGCTGGTCGAGCAGCGCTCTTAAGACGGTAGAAACATTGCGTTTTTGCATAACGCGCATAGTGCTCGTTCTTTTCGCGAGAGGCAAATGCAGAATTGCATTGTTCACGCATAAACAACGCATAAAGCAGCAGAAGAGGACCGCGGGGCGTTCGCGCCTGCGCCCGACAGACCGCCCATGTTAATCTTGCGCCCATTGCGGAACAGCCCGGGCCATTGCCCCGGTTTTGCCCCACACCTCTCGACGAGTTTGCCGATCCCCGATGAATAAAGCCCTTTCCGACCTGTCCTCCCACACGCCGATGATGCAGCAGTACTGGCGCCTGAAGAACCAGCACCCGGACCAGTTGATGTTCTACCGCATGGGTGACTTCTACGAGATCTTCTATGAAGACGCGAAGAAGGCCGCCAAGTTGCTGGACATCACCCTGACGGCACGCGGGCAGTCGGCCGGGCAGGCCATTCCGATGTGCGGGATTCCTTACCACGCCGCCGAAGGTTACCTGGCCAAACTGGTGAAACTGGGTGAGTCGGTGGTGATCTGCGAACAGATCGGCGACCCGGCCACCAGCAAAGGGCCGGTGGAACGTCAGGTAGTGCGAATCATCACGCCGGGTACGGTCAGTGATGAAGCGCTGCTGGACGAACGTCGTGACAACCTGATTGCCGCCGTGCTGGGCGATGAACGCCTGTTCGGCCTGGCTGTGCTGGACATCACCAGCGGCAACTTCACCGTGCTGGAAATCAAGGGCTGGGAAAACCTGCTGGCGGAACTGGAGCGGGTCAATCCGGTTGAGTTGCTGATCCCGGACGACTGGCCGAAGGATCTGCCGGCGGAGAAACGTCGTGGGGTTCGTCGCCGTGCGCCGTGGGATTTCGAGCGCGATTCGGCGCTGAAAAGCCTGTGCCAGCAATTTTCCACTCAGGACCTTAAAGGCTTCGGCTGCGAGAACCTGACCCTGGCCATCGGCGCTGCCGGTTGCCTGCTGGCCTATGCGAAAGAAACCCAGCGTACCGCCCTGCCGCACTTGCGCAGCCTGCGTCATGAACGCCTGGACGACACCGTGGTGCTCGACGGTGCCAGCCGTCGCAACCTGGAGCTGGACACCAACCTGGCCGGCGGCCGCGACAACACCCTGCAGTCGGTGGTCGACCGTTGCCAGACCGCGATGGGCAGCCGCCTGCTGACCCGCTGGTTGAACCGTCCATTGCGCGACCTGACCATTTTGCTGGCACGCCAGACTTCGATCACCTGCCTGCTCGACCGCTACCGCTTCGAGAAGCTGCAACCGCAACTCAAGGAAATCGGCGACATCGAGCGGATCCTCGCGCGGATCGGCCTGCGTAATGCCCGTCCACGCGACCTTGCGCGTCTGCGCGATGCGCTCGGTGCCCTGCCCGAGCTGCAGGTGGCGATGACCGAACTGGAAGCCCCGCACCTGCAGAAACTGGCGACCACCACCAGCACCTACCCGGAACTGGCGGCACTGCTGGAAAAAGCCATCATCGACAACCCGCCCGCCGTGATTCGTGATGGTGGCGTCTTGAAGACCGGCTACGACAGCGAACTCGATGAGCTGCAATCGCTCAGCGAAAATGCCGGGCAATTCCTGATCGACCTCGAAGCCCGGGAAAAAGCCCGTACCGGCCTGGCCAATCTGAAAGTCGGCTACAACCGCATCCACGGCTACTTCATCGAACTGCCGAGCAAGCAGGCCGAATCGGCACCGGCCGATTACATCCGGCGCCAGACCCTCAAGGGCGCCGAACGCTTCATTACCCCCGAACTCAAAGCGTTCGAAGACAAGGCCCTGTCGGCCAAGAGCCGCGCACTGGCCCGGGAGAAAATGCTCTACGAAGCACTCCTGGAAGACTTGATCAGCCAGCTGCCACCGTTGCAGGACACCGCCGCGGCCCTGGCCGAACTGGACGTGTTGAGCAACCTCGCCGAACGTGCGCTGAACCTGGATCTGAATTGCCCGCGTTTCGTCAGCGAACCCTGCATGCGCATCAGCCAGGGTCGTCACCCGGTGGTCGAACAGGTGCTGACCACACCGTTCGTGGCCAACGATCTGAGCCTGGACGACAGCACGCGCATGCTGGTCATCACTGGCCCCAACATGGGCGGTAAATCCACTTACATGCGCCAGACCGCGCTGATCGTGCTGCTGGCACACATCGGCAGTTTCGTACCGGCGGCCAGCTGCGAATTGTCCCTGGTCGATCGGATCTTTACCCGGATCGGCTCCAGCGACGACCTGGCCGGCGGACGCTCGACCTTCATGGTCGAAATGAGCGAAACCGCCAATATCCTGCACAACGCCACCGATCGCAGCCTGGTGCTGATGGATGAAGTCGGCCGCGGCACCAGCACGTTCGATGGCCTGTCCCTGGCCTGGGCAGCGGCGGAACGACTGGCCCATCTGCGCGCCTACACGCTGTTCGCCACCCATTATTTCGAGCTGACCGTCCTGCCCGAAGCCCAGCCGCTGGTGGCCAACGTGCACCTCAACGCCACCGAGCACAACGAACGCATCGTGTTCCTGCATCACGTGCTGCCGGGGCCTGCCAGCCAGAGCTATGGCCTGGCGGTGGCGCAATTGGCCGGTGTGCCAAGCGAAGTGATCGTGCGCGCCCGTGAGCACTTGAGTCGACTGGAGGACACCGCCCTGCCCCACGAAGCGCCTGCACCTGCCAAAGGCAAGGTCGCCGTGCCGCAGCAGAGCGACCTGTTCGCCAGCCTGCCGCATCCGGTACTGGATGAACTGGCCAAGCTGGATCTGGACGACATGACACCGCGTCGTGCGCTCGAAATGCTCTATACACTAAAGAAGCGGATCTAACGCATACGGCTTCAAGCTGTTAGAATCTCGCGCGGTTCGGGTGCTGCAGGCCAATAGCCTGGCTTGCAGACATCGCTCCCGAACCTGGCGACCCCAACCGTGAAGGGGCTTCGCTGCCGCCGCCTGAGGAGAAAATTAGAAATGACCTTCGTCGTCACCGACAACTGCATCAAGTGCAAGTACACCGACTGCGTAGAAGTCTGTCCGGTGGACTGCTTCTACGAAGGCCCGAACTTCCTGGTGATTCACCCGGATGAGTGCATCGACTGCGCATTGTGCGAACCTGAGTGCCCTGCCCAGGCCATCTTCTCCGAAGATGAAGTCCCTGCCGGTATGGAGAACTTCCTCGAGTTGAACGCAGAGCTGGCTGAAATCTGGCCTAACATCACCGAGCGCAAGGATGCCCTGCCGGATGCCGAAGAGTGGGATGGCAAGCCAGGCAAGATCGCAGACCTCGAACGCTGATCACCCCCGCGTTCCGAAAAAAAGGCCCCACAAGGGCCTTTTTGCTTTTCTGCAGGCAAAAAAAGGGGCGGTTTGACCCGCCCACATTTTTTCCCTATTCCCTTTGTTCCTTTTCATCATCCTGATGAATCGCTTCCTGCGATGTCCTTTCCCCTCTTCCTTGAAGGGTGTGTCTATCCGTCGACACACCCCGGATACTAATGCGTTCCCAAGCCGGAGCAACTGCCTTCCAGCGTCCGTCCTGCCTGTCATTTGCTGTTAATTTTCAAAATTACGCTTGGTTTTCAAATAGATAATCAAGCCGCCAAACCCGTATCGCCGGCCGCCACACTGTAAAAATAACGAACACTTACGAAAGAGTAAGTGAAGACTTACAACACAAGACAACAAACCTGCGTGATACCGGGCACGTGCCGCCGCCCTTTCTCCAGGCAACAAAAAGCCCCGAACCAGTCGGGGCCTTTTGTTGCCTGCGCAGCATTCCTTTACTGGAACAGCGATTCGCTCGACAGACCGTTTTTCTCCAGGATTTCCCGAAGACGCTTCAGGCCTTCGACCTGAATCTGTCTGACCCGCTCACGGGTCAGGCCGATTTCCAGGCCTACGTCCTCAAGGGTGCTGCTCTCATGACCGCGCAGACCGAAGCGGCGTACGACCACCTCCCGTTGCTTGTCGGTCAACTCCGAGAGCCATTGATCGATGCTCTGGGACAGGTCGTCGTCCTGCAACAGTTCACATGGATCGGTAGGGCGATCGTCAGTCAGGGTGTCCAGCAGGGTCTTGTCCGAATCCGGCCCCAGCGAGACGTCGACCGAAGAAACCCGTTCATTGAGGCCGAGCATGCGCTTGACCTCGCCTACCGGTTTTTCCAGCAGGTTGGCAATTTCTTCGGGTGAGGGTTCATGGTCGAGTTTTTGCGTCAGCTCCCGTGCGGCTCTCAGGTACACGTTGAGCTCTTTGACCACATGAATCGGCAACCGGATGGTCCGGGTCTGGTTCATGATCGCGCGCTCGATGGTCTGACGAATCCACCAGGTTGCGTAGGTCGAAAAGCGGAAGCCACGTTCGGGGTCGAACTTCTCCACCGCCCGAATCAGTCCGAGGTTGCCCTCTTCGATCAGATCGAGCAGCGACAAGCCACGATTGACGTAACGCCGGGCGATTTTCACCACCAGCCGCAGGTTACTTTCAATCATGCGTTTGCGCCCGGCCGGATCGCCACTTTGCGACAGGCGCGCAAAATGAACTTCTTCCTCGGGGGACAACAGGGGGGAAAAGCCGATTTCATTGAGATACAGCTGCGTGGCATCGAGCGCCCGCGTGTAGTCAATGTACTTGTGTTGCTTTAACGAAGCGGAGTGTTTGGATTTGGCACGAACGGAAGGTGGAGCTGACCCTTCATCATTCGACATCGAATCCGTATCGATGCCGGTCTCCATCAGGAGAACCTCATCGTCGATGTCAAACTCCGGCACTTCTTTACTGAGAGCCATTGTTATAGTCCTTTGGTGAGTTCGACCTCAAGCTCAAGCGGCGCCTTTTTCCTTGGCAACGCTGGAGCCTGTCCCCTCTACGTGACGGAACAGGCTGGTAGCGATCAACGACGTGGCAGGAATTGCAGCGGATCTACAGGTTTACCTTGGCGGCGAATCTCAAAATGCAGTTTCACCCGGTCTGTACCCGTTGACCCCATTTCGGCAATTGTCTGTCCGACCTTGACCTGCTGCCCCTCCCGAACCAATAGCCTGCGGTTGTGGCCGTAGGCACTGACGTAGGTTTCGCTGTGTTTGATGATGACCAACTCGCCGTAGCCCCTTAAGCCACTCCCGGCGTACACCACCGTCCCATCAGACGCAGCTAAAACAGGCTGTCCCAAATCACCGGCGATATCAATTCCTTTATTCAAACTACCGTTTGAAGAGAATTTGCCAATCAAAATGCCATTAGATGGCCATCCCCAGCCGGTCGGGGCCGGGCCGGGAGGCGGCAGTGGAGCGGGTGCAGGTTTGTTGGCGACGGACGGTACAACCGTCGTCGTACTCGTAGTGGCACCGTCGACCGGACGACGAATGACCGTGGTTTTACTCGAGGACGACGGCGTCGAATTGGACGAACTGACCACCGCCGTCGGTGTTGAACCGGAACGGCCATCGAAGCGAATCGTCTGCCCCGGATGGATGGTGTAAGGCTCCGAAATGTTGTTGCGCGCCGCGAGGGCCTTGTAGTCCCAGCCATAGCGGAAGGCGATCGAGAACAAGGTATCTTTCGGCCGAACGACGTACTGCCCGGTCGTCACTGCGGGACGCTGCGCGACGGTGTTGTTGCGCTCGACAACGCGTACGTCGCTGGATTTGTTGCTGGAACAACCGACCAGCAAGGTGCTCATGACAAGGCCAGTCACCAGGCGCTGAAAGCTCGTTTTACCCATACGCTGCGCAATGACTGTGAGACTCACCCGCCGCTCCCTTTTTGGTGGCTGAAAATGTGGTTTGCCGTGTTACGGCACGAAATGTCGCAAGTATAACGGGCCGTGCCGGCATTACCCTTAATGAAGCGAACTGGCTTCACGCACACGTTTGCTGTCGGAAAAAACAACCCGTTCAACCAATCGACGCCGCTGTAAGACAAAGGCCATCGAAGAGAATTCAGCGTGTTTAAACAAATGCTCAGGCCAACGGCCCATTGAGCAACGGGACAAAGCGAACCGCCCCGAGAACGCGCCTGGAAAAACCCTGTTCCTCGCGAATAATGAGCATCAATTGTTGCACTTCTCCCGATCCGACCGGAATGACCAGCCGCCCACCCGGCGCCAACTGATCAAGCAAGGCCTGAGGCACATCGGTCGCCACGGCCGTCACGATAATGCCGTTGTAAGGCGCCAGCGCCGGCCACCCCTCCCAGCCATCGCCCCAGCGAAACACCACATTGCGCAGGTTCAACTCGACCAGGCGTTCCTTGGCCCGGTCCTGCAGTACCTTGATGCGCTCGACGGAAAACACGCGCTCGACCAGTTGCGACAACACCGAGGTCTGATAGCCCGAGCCGGTCCCGATTTCCAGCACCTTGTCCAGGGGGCCCGCCTCCAGCAGCAACTCACTCATGCGAGCCACCATGTAAGGCTGGGAGATGGTCTGGTTGTGCCCGATGGGCAGCGCCGTGTCCTCGTATGCACGATGTGCCAGCGCCTCGTCGACGAACAGGTGACGCGGTGTTCGGCGAATGACTTCCAGCACCCCTGCGTTGGACACCCCTTCCTCATACAAACGCTGAATGAGGCGTTCGCGGGTACGTTGCGAGGTCATGCCGATGCCGCGACGCAGCATGTCGTCTTGATCACGAGACATCAGCGCAACCCCTCCAGCCAGCCATCGAGACTTGCGAAGGCATCATTGAAGGTGCGGTCCAGTTGCAAGGGAGTGACAGAAACGTAGCCCTGCATCACGGCATGGAAATCGGTGCCCGGGCCGCCGTCTTCGGCGTCCCCTGCGGCGGCTATCCAGTATCCGGCCTTGCCGCGCGGATCGACCACCTTCACAGGCGCCGCAGCACGGGCGCGGTGCCCGAGACGGGTCAACTGAACGCCGCGAATATGCTCCAGCGGCAAATTGGGAATGTTCACATTCAGTACCGTGCGTGCCGGCAGGTCGAGGTCAGCATGGGCCTCGACAAGTTTGCGCGCGAAGTAGGCCGCTGTGGGAAGGTTCTCGACTTGCCGAGAGGCCAGCGAAAAGGCGAACGCAGGACGGGCCAGGAAACGCCCTTCCAATGCCGCCGCCACCGTGCCGGAATACAGGACGTCGTCTCCCAGGTTCGCACCCAGGTTGATCCCTGAAACCACCATGTCCGCTTCACGCTCCAGCAAACCGTTGAGCCCCAGGTGCACGCAATCGGTCGGCGTGCCATTGACGCTGATGAAGCCGTTGCCCAGCGTTTGCGGGTGCAACGGACGGTCAAGCGTCAACGAACTGCTGGCGCCGCTTTTGTCCTGGTCCGGGGCGATAACCACGCATTCGGTGTAATCCGCCAGCGCAGCATAAAGCGCGGCGAGACCGGGTGCGGTTACCCCATCGTCGTTAGAAATCAGAATACGCATGGGCTGTCCGTCTGCCCCACCGACACCAGATCAACAAGTTCGCGCACCAATACGGTGGCGAAACATCCGGCCGGCAGGACGAATTCCAATTGCAGAATGTCAGGCTCGGGATAATGCCACGTCAACCCGGCAATGGGCAGCCGCAGGATGCGACGTTCGTGGCTCATTCCGGCGTTGATCAACCAATCGCGAAGGTCCGCTTCGCGAGCGGCGATGGCCTGCTCCAGTTCATGGACAACGCCCGTGGCCGGCGAGTCACCTTCCCCCCACTGCGGCCCTGTCGGGTGCAGATCGAGAATCGCCAGGCGCGGGTCATTGCACTCGGCCTCGCCGGCCGGAAAAAAGCTGCGACTGTCGGTGAATGCCAGCAGATCACCGACCAGGGCATGCTGCCAGGTGCCGTCGGCAACTCGCGCGGCCAACACCTGGTTGAACAGAAAACTGCGAGCCGCTGAAAGCAGGCGCGAGCGCACGTTACGCTGCTCCGGCAAGGCCTTGCGCGCGGCCCACGAACGGGCGTCGACCACGTTGCCGCCTTCATGGCCGAAGCGTTGTGCCCCGAAATAGTTGGGGATGCCTTGTTTGGCGATCTGCTGCAGGCGCTCGTCGATGGCGGCCTTGTCGCCCATGAACTGCGTCAGGCGCAAGGTGAACCCGTTGGCCGAGTGGGCGCCGCGTTGCAATTTGCGTTTGTGTCGGCTGGTCTTGAGGATTTTCAGCGTGTCGTTTTCTGCCGCCGACAGATCCGGATCAGCCTTGCCCGGCAGTTGTACGCTGAACCACTGGCGTGTCAGCGCCTGGCGATCCTTGAGCCCGGCGTAGCTGACCGTGCGCAGGGGCACGCCCGCCGCCCTGGCGATTCGCCGTGCCGCTTCCTCGGTATTCAGGCCCCGTTTTTCCACCCAGATCCACAGGTGCTCGCCGTCACCGCTCAAGGGTATATCGAGGACTTCGTCGACCTGGAAATCTTCGGCGACGGCTTTCAATACTGCCGTGCCCAGCGCATCGCCATAGGCCCGCGGGCCGAGTAATTGCAGTTCGTTCATGCGCGCAGCAACAAGGCAACGGAGTGCACTGCAATGCCTTCTTCGCGACCGACAAAGCCAAGCTTTTCGGTGGTGGTGGCCTTTACGTTCACTTGATCGAGCTCAACTTGAAGATCCGCGGCAATCAGCGCACGCATCGATTCGATATGCGGAGCCATTTTCGGTGCCTGTGCGACGATGGTGTTATCGACGTTGCCGACCTTCCAGCCCTTGGCATGGATCAGTGCGACGACATGACGCAGCAGCATACGACTGTCAGCGCCTTTGAATTGCGGATCTGTGTCCGGGAAGTGCCTGCCGATATCACCCAGCGCCGCAGCGCCGAGCAAGGCATCGCTCAAGGCATGCAGCAGAACGTCACCGTCAGAGTGAGCGAGCAGCCCGAAGCTGTGTGCGATTCGCACGCCGCCCAACGTGATGAAATCGCCTTCGGCGAAACGGTGCACATCATAGCCGTGGCCAATACGCATAAAAAAACGCCCCGATTTTTGTCAGGGCGTGATTCTACCTGCTATTGGGCGCCTAGTGTCCTGTCTCACTTGCCAGACCGGGCACTAACGCATGCGCGTGATGCCGCAAGTGATCTTCGATGAAACTGGCAATGAAGAAATAGCTGTGGTCATAGCCTGGCTGCAGGCGCAACGTCAGCGGATGACCGGCCAACCGGGTTGCCTGCTGCAAGGCTTCCGGCTTCAGCTGGGTGGCCAGGAAATCGTCGCGATCGCCCTGGTCGACCAACAGCGGCAGTTTTTCATCGGCCTCGGCGATCAAGGCACAGGCATCCCACTCACGCCACTTCGAACGGTCTTCGCCCAAATAACGGGAAAAGGCTTTCTGTCCCCATGGACAATCCATTGGATTGTTGATCGGCGAGAACGCCGACACCGACAGATAACGCCCCGGGTTGCGCAGGGCGCAGACCAGCGCACCGTGACCACCCATGGAGTGCCCACTGATGCTGCGTTTGTCCGACGCCGGAAAATGGGCTTCGACCAATGCCGGCAATTCCTGGACGACATAGTCATGCATCCGATAGTGCCGCGACCAGGGCTCCTGGGTGGCATTCAGATAAAATCCGGCACCGAGGCCGAAATCCCAAGCGCCTTCCGGATCACCCGGCACATCGGCACCACGAGGACTGGTATCAGGCGCGACGATGATCAACCCCAACTCGGCGGCGACGCGCATGGCGCCGGCTTTCTGCATGAAGTTCTCGTCGGTGCAGGTCAGGCCCGACAACCAGTACAGCACCGGCAGCTTGCCGCCCTGCTCCGCTTGCGGCGGCAGGTACACGGCAAAGACCATGTCGCAACCGAGCACTTCCGAGCGATGGCGGTAGCGTTTGTGCCAGCCGCCGAAGCTTTTCTGGCAGGAGATGTTTTCCAGACTCATGGCAACTCCTCACTGAAGACCCAACCCCAAACGCCAGACCGATACGGCTTGCCTGTCGCTTGAGGCTTGAGGCCTGCAGCGGCTGATCAGAAATGGATGACAGAACGGATGCTCTTACCTTCATGCATCAGGTCAAACGCCTTGTTGATATCTTCCAGGCCCATGGTATGGGTGATGAAGGTATCCAGCGGGATCTCGCCGGTTTCGGCCATTTCCACGTAACTTGGCAACTCGGTGCGGCCACGCACGCCACCGAACGCCGAACCGCGCCAGACGCGGCCGGTGACCAACTGGAATGGACGGGTAGCAATTTCCTGGCCGGCACCGGCGACGCCAATGATCACCGACTCGCCCCAACCCTTGTGGCAGCACTCGAGGGCCGCACGCATCAATTGCACATTGCCGATGCATTCGAAGGAGAAGTCGACGCCGCCATCGGTCATGTCGACGATGACTTCCTGGATCGGACGATCGAAGTCTTTGGGGTTCACACAATCGGTTGCACCCAGCTGTTTGGCGATTTCGAATTTGGCCGGGTTGATGTCGATGGCAATGATTCGCGCAGCCTTGGCTTTGACAGCACCGATGACCGCCGACAGACCAATGCCGCCAAGACCGAAAATGGCCACGGTATCACCCGGTTTCACCTTGGCGGTGTTGAGTACCGCTCCGATACCGGTGGTGACGCCGCAACCCAGCAGGCAGACTTTTTCCAGCGGTGCTTCTTTTGCAATTTTGGCGACGGAAATTTCCGGAAGAACGGTGTACTCGGAAAAGGTCGACGTCCCCATGTAGTGGAAAATCGGCTGGCCCTTGTAGGAAAAACGCGTGGTGCCATCGGGCATCAAGCCCTTGCCCTGGGTCGCCCGAATGGCCTGGCAGAGGTTGGTCTTGCCCGACAGGCAGAATTTGCACTGGCGGCATTCCGGTGTGTACAGCGGAATCACATGATCGCCCACCGCGACGGACGTCACACCTTCACCAATCGCCTCGACGATCGCGCCACCTTCGTGACCGAGGATCGACGGGAAGATGCCTTCCGGGTCGGCACCGGACAAGGTGTAGGCATCGGTGTGGCAAACACCGGAAGCCACCACACGCAGCAACACCTCACCGGCCTTGGGCATGGCGACATCGACTTCAACGATCTCCAGAGGTTTCTTGGCCTCGAAGGCAACGGCGGCGCGCGACTTGATCATGGTGATTCTCCAGGCGAATAAAAACGAGACATGGAGTGTAATCCAGCGTCTTAAGGGGAATAATCCGGACAAAAGCAAAACATTATTGCTGTACAGGGATAATCATGAATGTCCGATAACCGCTGGGAAGGCATCGACGAGTTCGTCGCTGTCGCAGAATGCAGCCAGTTCACCGCCGCCGCTGAGCGCCTGGGGGTTTCTTCCTCGCATATCAGTCGACAAATCGCACGCCTGGAGGAACGTCTGCAAACCCGCCTCCTCTATCGCAGTACCCGCAGGGTCACGCTGACCGAAGCGGGCCAGACGTTCCTGCAACATTGCCAGCGTTTACAGGATGGACGTGAAGAGGCGTTGCGCGCCGTGGGTGACTTGACCAGCGAGCCCAAGGGCATGTTGCGCATGACCTGCGCGGTGGCCTACGGCGAGCGCTTCATTGTGCCATTGGTCACGCGCTTCATGGGGCTGTATCCGCAATTGAGGGTCGATATCGAACTGACCAATCGCCAACTCGATCTGGTGCACGAAGGTCTGGACCTGGCGATCCGCCTGGGTCGCTTGCAGGACTCACGATTGGTGGCCACGCGCCTGGCTCCCAGACGCATGTTTCTTTGCGCATCGCCTGGTTATCTGGAACGTTATGGCCGCCCACACAGTTTGTCGGAACTGAGCCGTCACAACTGCCTCATCGGCAGCTCGGACCTGTGGCAACTGGAACAGAACGGGCGTGAATATTCGCAGCGGGTACAGGGAAACTGGCGCTGCAACAGCGGGCAAGCAGTGTTGGACGCGGCACTGCAAGGCGTCGGGCTGTGTCAGTTGCCGGATTACTACGTGCTGGAGCATCTGAAAAGCGGTGCGCTGATTTCACTGCTCGAAGCACATCAGCCACCCAATACCGCCGTTTGGGCGCTGTATCCGCAGCAGCGGCACCTATCGCCGAAGGTGCGCAAACTGGTGGACTATCTCAAGGAAGGCTTGGCGCAGCGGCCTGAATACCGAAGCTAGATCTTCGCAATGTGCGCCAATTGGAATAACCCCTTCGCGGGCAAGCCTCGCTCCTACAACAGAGGTGCATTCCATTGTGGGAGCGAGCCTGCTCGCGATGACATTGGATTGTAGGAGCGAGCGGTACGGCGATCCGACTTGCCCGCGAAGGGGTCATGACAGGCGCAACGATACTCAGCGGCGGTTGGACCAGCGCTGGCGCAACCACTCAAGATCTTCGGGACGCGTGACCTTGAGGTTATCGGATCGGCCTTCGATCAGCCGTGGCGCCATCCCTGCCCATTCCATGGCCGATGCTTCATCGGTGATCACGGCATCAGCCACCAGGCTGTCGGCCAATGCCCGATGCAAGGCTCCCAGACGAAACATCTGGGGGGTATAGGCCTGCCAGATAACACTCCGGTCCACGGTTTCGACGACACGTCCATGCTTGTCGACGCGCTTGAGCGTATCCCGTGCAGGAACCGCCAGCAGGCCTCCCACCGGATCATCCGCCAGTTCAGCCAGCAGGTTATCCAGATCGTCACGACCGAGATTGGGTCGCGCGGCATCGTGAACAAGGACCCAATCTTCATCGTCGGCACCTTGCGCGTGCAAATGCAGCAAGGCATTGAGTACCGAGCCGGAACGCTCGCCCCCCCCTTCGACGCGGGCAATCCGCGGATCGCTGGCGCATGCCAGGTTCGGCCAGTAAGGATCATCGACAGCAAGACTGACCACCACGCCCTTGAGGCAAGGGTGATCAAGGAAACAGCCGAGGCTGTGTTCGAGAATGGTGCGTCCGCCCAGTTGCAAGTATTGCTTGGGACGGTCGGCGGCCATACGGGCCCCGATGCCCGCGGCGGGAATCACGGCCCAGAAGGCCGGCAAAGACAGGTTCATTGGGCCAACTGGTAAAGGGTTTCACCGTCCTTGACCATGCCCAATTCATGGCGAGCGCGTTCTTCAACGGTCTCCATGCCCTTTTTCAACTCACTGACTTCAGCGTCCATCACCCGATTGCGTTCCAGCAACGCCTCGTTCTCGGCGTGCTGATCAGCGATCTGCTGAGTCAGCTCGGCCACTTGCGCCAGACTGCCATTTCCCACCCACAGGCGGTACTGCAGGCCGGCCAGCAGCAGGAGCAAGACGAGGAACAACCAATTGGGACTGCGCATCGAATATCAGGTATCCAGTGAAAAAAGACAGCCATACCAAAACATGAAGCCACTGATAGCACGAAGCCTGGAAGAACCAGGCTTGTGCTTATAAGGCATCAGATTAGTGGCAAAAACGTCGCAGTAGCGATTTTTCCGACACAATCCGGTGTCTTTTTACCACGTACGGTTTAACCGCGGAATTCACTGCGGCCGTTGTACTTGGCCTTGCCGTTCAACTGCTCTTCGATGCGCAGCAGTTGGTTGTACTTGGAGACGCGATCGGAACGGCACAGGGAGCCGGTCTTGATCTGGCCAGCCGAAGTACCCACGGCCAGGTCGGCAATGGTCGAATCTTCGGTTTCGCCCGAGCGGTGCGAGATCACTGCGGTGTAACCGGCGGCCTTGGCCATCTGGATGGCTTCCAGGGTTTCGGTCAGGGTGCCGATCTGGTTGAACTTGATCAGGATCGAGTTGCCGATCTTCTTGTCGATGCCTTCCTTCAGGATCTTGGTGTTGGTCACGAACAGGTCGTCGCCCACCAGCTGGGTTTTTGCACCGATCTTGTCGGTGAGGATCTTCCAGCCAGCCCAGTCGGACTCGTCCAGGCCATCTTCGATGGAGATGATCGGGTAACGCTCGGTCAGGCCTTTGAGGTAGTCGGCGAAACCTTCAGCGGTGAACACCTGGCCTTCGCCGGACAGGTTGTACTTGCCGTCTTCGTAGAATTCGCTGGCCGCGCAGTCCAGAGCCAGGGTCACGTCGGTGCCCAGCTTGTAGCCGGCGTTGGCCACGGCTTCGGAGATCACTTTCAGTGCATCTTCGTTGGAAGACAGGTTAGGTGCGAAACCACCTTCGTCACCGACCGCAGTGTTCAGGCCACGAGCCTTCAGAACAGCCTTGAGGTGATGGAAAATCTCGGTGCCCATGCGCAGACCTTCCGAGAAGGACTTGGCGCCAACCGGCTGAACCATGAACTCCTGGATGTCGACGTTGTTATCGGCGTGCTCGCCACCGTTGATGATGTTCATCATCGGAACCGGCATCGAGTAGACACCCGGCGTAAAGTTCAGGTTGGCGATATGAGCGTACAGCGGCAGGTCCTGGTCCTGTGCTGCAGCCTTGGCTGCGGCCAGGGAAACGGCCAGGATCGCGTTGGCGCCCAGGGAGGCTTTGTTTTCGGTACCGTCGAGTTTGATCATCGCCAGGTCCAGCGCTTTCTGGTCGCTTGGATCAGTACCTTTCAACAGGTCGCGGATCGGACCGTTGATGTTGGCTACGGCCTTGAGAACGCCCTTGCCCAGGTAACGGCTCTTGTCGCCATCACGCAGCTCGAGCGCTTCACGCGAGCCAGTGGAAGCACCGGACGGCGCGCAGGCAGTGCCGATGATGCCGTTGTCGAGAAGCACGTCCGCTTCCACGGTGGGGTTGCCACGGGAGTCGAGAACTTCACGACCTTTGATGTCGACGATTTTAGCCATTGTTGTAAACACTCCAAAGTTGACGAAAACGCTTTGTACCGCTCGATTTGTATTTTGCACGTCACACTAACGCATAGGACCGACAAGCTGATGGCGTTCAGACGGACGCCATCGCGAGCAAGCTCGGCTCCTACACGGAGTAATGAGGATTACGCGGTTTCTACTGTCGGAAAACTCTTCACCAGCTCGTCCAGGGCCTTGAGTTGGGCCAGGAATGGCTCCAGTTTGTCCAGGCGCAAGGCGCAAGGGCCATCGCATTTGGCGTTGTCCGGATCCGGGTGGGCTTCAAGGAACAGGCCGGCCAGAGACTGGCTCATACCGGCTTTCGCCAGATCGGTGACCTGGGCGCGGCGGCCGCCGGCGGAGTCGGAACGACCGCCAGGCATCTGCAGCGAGTGCGTCACATCGAAGAATACCGGGTACTCGAACTGTTTCATGATGCCAAAGCCGAGCATGTCGACGACGAGGTTGTTGTAGCCGAAGCTCGAACCACGTTCGCAGAGGATCAATTGATCGTTACCCGCTTCCACGCATTTGTTCAGGATATGTTTCATTTCCTGAGGCGCAAGGAACTGGGCTTTCTTGATGTTGATCACTGCGCCCGTTTTCGCCATGGCGACCACCAGGTCGGTCTGGCGCGACAGGAAGGCCGGCAGCTGAATGATGTCGCAGACCTCGGCGACGACCGCGGCCTGCTCCGGCTCGTGGACGTCGGTGATGATCGGCACGCCGAAAGCTTGCTTGATGTCCTGGAAAATCCGCATGCCTTCTTCCAGGCCAGGACCACGGTAGGAGGTCACCGAGGAACGGTTGGCCTTGTCGAAGCTGGCCTTGAATACGTAAGGGATACCGAGCTTCTGGGTAACCTTCACATACTCTTCGCAGACCTGCATCGCCATGTCACGGCTTTCCAGCACGTTCATGCCACCGAACAGCACCATGGGCTTGTCGTTGGCAATCTCGATATCGCCTACGCGGATGATCTTTTGCGCCATCAGGGTTACGCCTTCTTCCGGTGTTGAGCCAAAGCCGCTTTGACGAAGCCGCTGAACAGCGGGTGACCGTCACGTGGCGTCGAGGTGAACTCCGGGTGGAACTGACAGGCGACGAACCACGGATGATCCGGAGCCTCGACCACTTCGACCAGCGCGCCGTCACCGGAACGACCGGAGATTTTCAGACCGGCCTCCATGATTTGTGGCAACAGGTTGTTGTTCACTTCGTAACGATGACGGTGACGCTCGACGATCACGTCCTTGCCGTAGCAGCCGTGAACCAGGGAACCCGGCTCCAGCAGGCAGTCCTGTGCGCCCAGGCGCATGGTGCCGCCCAGATCGGACGATTCGGAACGGGTCTCGACCGCGCCGGTGGCATCTTCCCACTCGGTGATCAGGCCCACGACCGGGTGACCGCTTGCACGATCGAACTCGGTGGAGTTGGCGTCTTTCCAACCCATGACGTTACGAGCGAACTCGATCACGGCCACTTGCATGCCCAGGCAGATACCCAGGTAAGGAACCTTGTTTTCGCGAGCGTACTGGACAGCGGTGATCTTGCCTTCCACGCCGCGCAGACCGAAGCCGCCAGGCACCAGGATCGCGTCGACACCTTCAAGCAGCGCCGTGCCCTGGTTTTCGATGTCTTCGGAATCGATGTAGCGCAGGTTGACCTTGGTACGATTGCTGATGCCAGCGTGACTCATCGCTTCGATCAGCGACTTGTAGGCGTCCAGCAGTTCCATGTACTTGCCGACCATGGCGATGGTGACTTCATGCTCGGGGTTGAGCTTGGCATCGACCACGGCGTCCCATTCGGACAGGTCGGCGCCACCGCACTGCAGGCCGAAGCGCTCGACAACAAAATCATCCAGGCCTTGAGAATGCAGGATGCCCGGGATCTTGTAGATGGTATCGGCATCTTCCAGACCGATGACCGCACGCTCTTCAACGTTGGTGAATTGCGCGATCTTGCGACGCGAGGACACATCGATCGGATGATCGGAACGGCAGACCAGCACATCCGGCTGCAGGCCGATGGAACGCAGTTCCTTGACCGAGTGCTGGGTTGGCTTGGTTTTGGTTTCACCGGCAGTGGCGATGTAAGGCACCAGCGTCAGGTGCATCAGCATCGCGCGCTTGGCGCCGACTTCGAAACGCAGTTGACGGATGGCTTCGAGGAACGGCTGGGACTCGATGTCACCCACGGTGCCACCGATTTCGACCATTGCCACGTCAGCGTCGCCAGCACCCTTGATGATGCGGCGCTTGATTTCGTCGGTGATGTGCGGAATCACCTGGATGGTTGCACCCAGGTAGTCACCACGGCGCTCTTTGCGCAGGACGTGTTCGTAGACACGGCCGGTGGCAGCGTGAGCAATTGACCGTCGCGGCTGGCTTCGTGGCTGATCAGGTTCAGCTCCAGGTCCGCCACCCGAAGGGTGGTGGCATGGGCGGCGACG